>JBKJQC010001235.1:0-6429 GCA_046593995.1 Polyangiales bacterium | reverse complement strand
CCCTCGGTGGGTCGCAACCGAGTGCGGCAGACGCGCCGGCTATGACGTGGATGTCTCGGGTCTGGTCCAACCTGCCCAGAGGCCTCGGGATCGACTTCGACATGGGGCGTTCGAGATGGGCCGTTGGCATGGCCTCCGTGGGGTTGTTCCTCGTCATGATGCGTAGTGTCGCGGCCGTGACGCTCATGCGTCGCGAGGTCCTCGACGCAGCGCGGCTCGCGACACACGCGCGCGGCATGCTCCTTCGCGCCGCACTCCTCGGTGGTGCGAGCGCGACCGTATCGATCGGGGGCGTGGTCACCTGGCCGGCCGAGATCGAGGCCGGCGCGCGTGCCGAGCGCGGACGGGCACGTGCGGTCGTCCACCTCGTGGTGCTCGCCGTCGTCACGGTGGCGATCGATGCGACGCTCGCCGCGGTCCTCCTCGCGGTGCTCGCGCCGTTCGCGCTCTTGCTCTCGCCGATCCGACGCGCGCTCCGCCGCGCCCAGTCGCGTGCGGCCCACGAGGCGATCGAGATGGTCGACGCCTGCCGTGATCTCGTCGAGCACGCGCCACTGTGGGCCACGTGCGGCGGAGGCCCCACCGCGGCGAAGCGCGTGGAGCTCGCGTCGGCAGAGGGCGCGCGCTCGCACGCACGCGCGGCCGTCGGACAGGCTCTCTCGTCGTCCTCGAACGAGGTGATGGCCGGCCTCGCGGTGCTCGTCCTCGTGGCGGTGTTCGCGCCCGGTGCGCCTTTCGGCCGCGCGACCCTGGTGCCGGTGCTCGTCGCGCTGGTCTCGGCCTACCGCCCCCTCCGCGAGCTCGCGGACGCAGGCGCCGCCGTCGACCGCGGCCTGCGCGCACTCGAGCACGTCACCTCGCTGCGTGCGGCACCGAACGAGACGCACCGCGTGTTCGGACCGGCACCGCTCGTCGCCCGCAGGCTTGCGATCGACGTCGGGTGCGCGCGCGTCCGCGAAGGGCTCGACCTCGAGATCCGGCCCGGCGAGGTGCTCGCGTTGATCGGGGCCCCGGGCACCGGCAAATCCGCGTTCCTCGAGGCGATCGCCGGGGTGCGCAACATGCGCGGCGTGCTCGCGTACGGCGGGGAGGATCTCACCGCGGCCGCGATCGGTCCCACGGCGCGGCCGATCGCGTGGGTCCCCCCTTCCCCGCCTGTGTTGCCGGGAACGCTCGCGGAGAACCTCGCGCCCGATGCCCCGACGGATCGAGCGCGCATCCGTCGCGCGCGCGCAGTGCTCGATGCGCTCGGCGACGAGCGGCTCCTCGCGCTCGATGACGACGCTCTGCTCGGTCCCCGCGGCGTGCGACCGTCGAGCGGCGAGGCGCAGCGACTCGCGCTCGCACGTGCGATCGCGAGCCCGTCGCCGGTGCTCCTCCTCGACGAGCCGACCGCGAACCTCGATGCCGGCGGCGAGGCGCGGGCGATCCAGGTCCTCCGGCGCGAGTGCGCGCACCGGATCACCCTCCTCGTCACGCACCGCCCCGCCCCGCTCGCGCTCGCGAGCGCAATCGTGGATCTCTCTCCGTCCGAGTCCGAAGCGCAGCCGGCGGCGGGCTCAAGGGACGACGTCGTACGCGCACCGGAATCCGAGCGTCGCATCGCGTAGCTCGCTCGGATAACCGTCGCGATCGGACACGCGGAGGCTGTGCACGACGTCGTAGTCCCAGCTCCCGCCGCGGACGCCGTGCCGTTTCGCGGTCTCGTCGGCGCGATGCGGATCCACGAGCGGCAGCGACGACCACCCGCGCGCGTCCCAGGCGTCGTCGACCCACTCGAGGACGTTCCCGGCCATCTCCGTGATGCCATAGGGGGACGCCCCCTGCGGCATGGTGCCGACGCGGCTCGGTCCGAAGCCACCGCAGTTGCCGGAGGTCTCGTCCCAGTAGTCCACGCGGTTGCAGTCGCCGCGCCACGAACCCCACGGATAGAGTCGGTCGTCGGGCCCTCGCGCCGCGTGCTCCCACTCGACCTCGGTCGGCAACCTCCCGCCACGGGAGCGGCAGAGCGCACGCGCGTCGTGCCAGGACACGTTGGTCATCGGGAGATCGTCGCCGGCGAAGAACGGAGTCCGCGCGACGCACCCGCCGCCGCTCGCGCACGCGCGGTACGCCGCGACCGTCACTTCGGTTCGATCGATGCAGTACGGTCGCGTGAGGGTGAACATCCTCCGCGGCTGTTCCTCCGGATCGTAGTCTTGCGACCAGGTGGTTCCGATCGGGAACGTGCCCGCCGGTATGGCGGCGCTGCCCTCGGGACAGCGCAGCTTGGGCGCAGCGGGCGCGGGGCTCGGCGCTCCGACCGTGAGCATGACCGCGAGCAACGGCACCATCCCGAGCGCCTCTCGACGTCGAGAGGTGCTCCCCGAAGCCGCTCTCCGAACCCGCGCGCCCATGACGTTTGCCGCTTATCACGGCGGCTCGACGAGGGGTGAACGTGCTACCGTCGGCTCCGAGCACGTGACGCGGGCGGACGATCACTCGGATCAAGCACGACCCTCGGGACCGGGGGCCGGGACGGGCGCCGCCGAAGCGCTGCACGACGTCTCCAACGCGCTCACCGTGGTCCTCGGCTGGCTCGAAGAGGCGGCGCGGGACGACGTCGGCGCGGACGAGCTCCGTCGCGCGATCGCCATCGCGACGCGCAAGGCTCGCGAGGCGCGCGCGCTCTCGCGCGAGGCGATTGGCGCCTCGCCCCGCCGCGACGTGTCGCGGCCCATCGCAGAGATCTTCGGTGAGGTGGTCGACGCCCTCCAGGTCGAGTGTGCGCGCGCGGGCGTGACCATCGCGATGACGGGCGACGAGAGCTCGGCAGACGTGCGCGGCGCTTCGGCCCTCGGCCACGTCGCGACCAATCTCCTGCTCAACGCCATCGCGTTCAGCCCCGCCGGATCCACCATCCGCGTGGACTTCCAGGTCGACGCCCAGCAGGTGCGTGTCGTCGTCGAGGACCAGGGTCCCGGCGTCGATCCCCAGATCGCGGACCTCTTGTTCGACGGGCGCTCGAGCCGTCCCGGCGGGGCGGGGATCGGTCTTCGACATGCGCGCGACATGACGCGCCGGCTCGGCGGCGACCTCTCGCATCGCGACTTCCCATCGGCGGAGGCTCGAGGCGCGCGGTTCGAGCTCCGCCTGCCGCGCCACGTGAGCTCCTCGGCGAGCGAGACCCCCCGTCCGCCCGAGCGGGTGTCGGCGAACGCGCCGACCTCGCTGCGCGGCACGCGTGTGCTGGTCCTCGAGGACGACCGCTCCGTGTGCGCGCTCCTCGACGCCGGCCTCGGTGCGCGCGGCATCGAGGTCATCGCCGTCCACGACGAACGATCCCTCCGAGAGCGGCTCCCGACGGTCGGCGCGATCGACGCGGTGCTCCTCGATCTATCCCCCATCGCGCACGACGTGCAAGGGTCGATCACGGCGCTCCGCAAGGCGCTCCCCGACGCGGGCATCGTGTTCATCAGCGGCTCCGCGCTCGCCCTCGAAGAGGATCTCGTCCGCGGGGACGGTCGCACGCGCTGGGTCCGCAAGCCGTTCGAGCTCTCCGAGATCACGCAGGCGATCGCCGAGATCCTCCTGCCGCGCGTCGGTGCGCGGTCGGTCGGGAGCGAGTGAGGATCGGCCGCCGCGCAGCGCTCGGCGCGCTCTTGTTCGCGCCGGCGTGCGCGCGCACCACCCGCCGCTCCGACGCCCTCGAGGTGGTCGTTCCGAACGATGCCGCGACCGTCGACCCGCGCTTCACGACCGACGTCTACGGCCTCCGGATCGCGCGGCTGTGTCACCTCGCGCTGGTGAAGCCGCATCCGGACACCGCCCTGCCGACGCCGTGGCTCGCGCAGTCGCTCGAAGACGCCGAGGACGGCGCGCTGATCGTGACCTTGCGCGACGACGCGCGCTTCCACGACGGCCGCGCGGTCACGTCCGCGGATGTCGTCGCGACGTTCCGGGCGCTCGGTGACGAGCGGCTCCGTTCCCCCTCGCTTCGGGTCGTCGCCGAGCTCGAGACCATCGAAGCGCTCGATCCGCGGCGCGTGCGCTTCGTGCCGAAGCGGCCGCGCGCGACCCTGCGCGGAGATCTCGACGTCGCGATCCTCCGTGCGGAGGACGCCGCGCTCCCGCGGGACGCGCCGTTGATCGGGAGCGGTCCCTATCGCTTCGTCGGCCGCGCGGGCGGCGCCATCGCGCTCGACGCGGCCGAGACGTGGGCTCCGCGCGCGCGTCCGGTCGTCATCCGCACGGTGCGCGACGAGCCGGCGCGCGCGCTCCGCGTCGTCGCGGGCAGCGTCGACGTCGCGTCGAACGTCCTCTCGCCGCCGCTCGCATTCTCGCTCCCGAGCCGCACCGACGCTGCGCCGGGCCTGGTCGCTTTCCGTCGACAGGCCGCGGCGACGACGTTCCTCGCGCTGCAGTGCACGCGGCCGCCGCTCGATCGCCCGGAGGTGCGCCGGGCGATTGCGTGCGCGATCGATCGCCGGGCGATCGTCGACGCAAAGCTCGGCGGCGCGGCCACGCTCGCGCGCTCGCTCTTGCCGCCGTCGATCGCGCTCGCGCCTCGGGCACCGCGCGACACTCCGTTCGATCCGGCCTCGGCGCGCTCGGTCCTCGCGCCGCTCGGAGCGCAGCTCACCCTCGTCACGACGACCGATCGCACGCGGCTCGGGATCGCGCGTGCGATCGCGCAGATGCTCTCGGACGTCGGCGTACCCACGGAGGTGCGCACCTACGAGTTCGCGACGTTCTTCGCGCGTCTCTCGGCGGGCGACTTCGATCTCGCGCCGCTGATCGCGAGCGAGATCAGCGATCCCGACGTGCTCCGCTGGTATCTCCATTCCGACGCGATCCCGCCGCGCGCCGCGAACCGCGCGCGATTCCGGAACCGAACGGTCGACGCGCTCCTCGATCGCGGGCTCGCGACGCTCGAGCTCGAGAAACGCCGCGGGGTGTACGAGGAGCTCGACGCCATCCTCGCGCAGGAGATGCCCTACGTGCCGCTGTGGCACGAGGATCACGTCGCCGTCGTGTCGTCGCGCGCCTCTTCGTTCCGCCCCAGCGTGGATGGTCGCTGGAGCGCGCTCGCTCGGATCTGATCCTCTCTCGTGGACGCGCGCGCGCGCCTTCTGCACGGTGTGGGCATGTCGTCCGCCGTCGTGCATGTGCCGGAGTGGGAGCTCGAAGGTGGCCTCGTCGTGCGGCCGGACGTGCTGGTGATCGCCGTCGCCGCGCGCCTGGATGGGCAAGCCGCTTCTGCGTCGGTGCGCGCGCTGCGGGAGGCGACCGTCACGCTGCAAACGCGCGTCGCCGCGGCGCATGCCGGCGCGACGCTCGTCCCAGGGAAGCTGCGCTTGGCCGACGGCACCCCGAGCACCCTCGGAAAGTCCGACGCCGCTCCAGTAGGGCTCGAGGGCGCCGTCCTCGTCCCCCTCGCCGAGACGCTCGACTACTGGGCGCGCGCCGCCTTGTGCGCGCAGCTCACCGAGCTCGTCACCGAAGTCGCGCTCGCACTACGCAAAGCAAAGCCCGTCGTCACGCTGTCGTTCCGCGCGCCGGTGGCAAAGGTTCGGGACGTGACGAAGCACCGCGCAGCCATCGCCGCGCGGTGGAACGCGCAGCTGCGCGCGCTCCTCGAGGGGGTGAGCGGCGTGACGTTGGGCGCAACATGGGACGCGCCGATCGAGGTCGAGCAGCAATCCATCTCGCTCGACGAGGTCCGGCTCTTCCCGCGCGCAAAGCGCCCAGGCGCATAGAACGAAAAAGCGGCCGATGCTCGAGCACCGCGCCGCCCTCTCGTCTCGGGCCCTAGACCCTGGACCCTAGACCCTAGACTTCTTCAGTTCGTCGGACGCGTCTGGGCGGTCTCGCCCGGCTTCGCGCCTTCGCCGCCCTTGTTGTCCTCGGGCTTCGGCTCGTTCTTGTTGCCGTCGCCGCCGCCTTCCGGTTTCTCGGTCGGCTTGGGCATCGCTTCGAGGGCGAGCTCGAGGACCTGGTCCATCTTCTGGACCCAGCAGAACTCGATCGCGTCCTGCACTTCCTTCGGGACCTCTTCGAGATCTGCCCTGTTGCGCTCGGGGGCGATGACGCGCTTGATGCCGGCGCGGTGGGCCGCGAGGACCTTTTCCTTGAGACCGCCGATCGGCAGCACGCGGCCGCGGAGGGTGATCTCCCCCGTCATCGCCACGTCGTGGCGCACGCGATGACCGGTGAGGAGCGAGACCAGCGCGGTCAGCATGGTGACGCCGGCGGACGGTCCGTCCTTCGGCATGGCGCCGGCCGGGATGTGGATGTGGAGGTCGCGCTTCTCGAGGAAGTCGCGCGCGATGCCGTACTGCTCCGCGCGCGAACGCACGAACGAGAGCGCGGTCTGGGCCGACTCCTTCATCACGTCGCCGAGCTGCCCGGTGACCGTGAGCGTGCCCGATCCCTCGCCGGCCATCGACG
>JBKJQC010001230.1:0-5250 GCA_046593995.1 Polyangiales bacterium | reverse complement strand
GTTTGCGCACGCCGGATTGAACACGGAGGCACGGAGGCGCGGAGGTTCGAGCCGTCTGCCGGTCGTGACGTCTCCGTTGCGAGGCTCGTGTCGCCTGCCAGGTGGCCCTGTTTTCCTCAGCGATGGCGGCCTAGGGGCGAAGCCCGCGGCAGCACTGCCCGACTCCGTGTGCCTCCGTGTCTCCGTGCCTCCGTGGTTTCTCGGGGCTTCAAAACGTTTGTCGCTCTAGCGCGCCCTGGCGCCGACGAACGGGTTCTCTCGCTTCTCGGCGCCGATCGTGGTGTCGCCGCCGTGGCCGCAGACGACGCGCGTCGGATCGGGGAGCTCGAAGAGCCGACCGCGGATCGACTTCACGAGCTGCCCGTGATCGCCGCCCCACAGATCGGTGCGACCGACGCTGCGCTGGAAGAGCGTGTCACCGGCGAAGAGGACGGCGTCGTCGCCTGCCCCGCTGACGGCACCGCGCGCGCGGATGTCGAAGCAGCAGGAGCCCGGCGTGTGTCCGGGCGTGTGCAGTACGTGGACGTCGAGCGAGCCGATCGCGACGACCTCGTCGTGCTTCAACCACGCATCGAGCGTCGCGGTCTCGGGGGGCGTGCCCATCCCGAGCATGGCCGCCTGGATGGGGAGGATCGTGTAGAGGAAATGATCGGCCTCGTGGATACGCGCCGGCGCGCCGTGCACGCGTTGCAGCTCCGCGGTCGCCCCGACGTGATCGATGTGCGTGTGCGTGTGGAGGATCGCCTTCAACACGAGCCCATGCTTCGCGCGCCGCTCCTGGATCTCTTCGAAATCGCCGCCGGGGTCGATCACCACGGCGGACTTCGTGGCCTCGTCCCCCACGATCGCGCAGTTGCAACCGAGAGGGCCGGCGGGGAAGGTCTCGAGGATCATCGTGTTGACCGACGTCGTAGCGCGCGACGCCGCCGGCCGCGAGGGTTGCTCCTGCGGAGATGCCGAGCGAGCGTGCTGACGTGCGATATGCATCGGGGCTCCTGGTCGTCGTGACGCTCGTTGCATGTCGCGGCGAGACGGTGGGCGCCGAGCGCTCCGACGCGACGACGAGCGATGGACCGGGCGATTCCACGGCGGAAGCGGTCGCCGAGGACACCGGTGGCGGCGCCAGCGACACGAGCACCAGCGACACGAGCACGAGCGACACGAAGGGCGCCGAGGTAGCCGTGATCGACACGAGCGTCGTCGATGCGGGCGCGAGCGATACGACGTCGAAGCGTGACGCGCCCGGTCTGGATGTCTCCTCCGACGCGTGGCCCGCTGGCGTCACCGTCGACAGTCCGGGATGCGGTCGCTTCCCGGGGCCGAAGATGGCGCGGATCGAGGTGCCGCGCGACGGCGGCGTCGTCGCGTACTGCATCGACACGACGGAGGTCACGAACGGCGACTACCTCGTGTTCCTCGACGCCCCGAAGCCGGCGCTGCCCGCGTGGTGCGGTGGGAAGACCGACTTCGGGACCGGCATCGTGGGGACGACGACGCTGCAACGTCCGGTCGGCTTCGTCGACTGGTGCGACTCCTGGGCGTACTGCAAATGGGCCGGGAAACGCCTGTGCGGAGCGATCGGCGGCGGCCGCACGAACAAGGACGACTACCTGCTCTCGAGCGCGTCGCAGTGGTCCTGGGCGTGCGGCAACGGCGCCGCGAACACGCCGTATCCCTACGGCGCGACTTCGAACCCGAATCTATGCGTGAGCACCGCCACCGACCCGGCCGACGTCGCCTCGGCGCTCGAGTGCCACGGCACCGTCGCGCCGTACGACCAGATCTACGACCTGGTCGGCAACGCGGCCGAGTGGGAAGACGCGTGCGACGCCTACGAAGGAAGAACCCCCGACACGCGCGTGTGCAAGGTGCGCGGCGGCGCGACGCAGTACTCGGACCTCTCCTGCGATCGCGCAGCAGAGTCGGGCGCGTCGAACCGCGACGAGAAGGTCTCGTTCCGCTGCTGCGTCGATCTCTGAAGAGGTCTAGGGTCTAGGGTCCAGGGTCTAGGGTTCGAGAGCGAGAGGGTCGTCAGTCCGAGCCGAGACGGAGCCGCACCCTCGCGTCGCCGCCCTCGTCTCCGTCTCCGTCTCGTCTCGTCTCCTCTCGGACGACTGACGACTGATGACCGGGCACGCGGAAGCAGCGAACGCGCACGCGCCTCGAGACTTCGCTCTCGAGCCATGGACCCTAGACCCTAGACCCTAGACCGATCAGGTCTTCGAGTAGCCCGTGTTCTCGAGCAGGATCACGTTGGTCTTGCTGCGGGTCTCGCCGACGCTCGTCACGTAGACCGCCGGCTGATCGACCACGGGGCAGACCTTCTCGCAGGCGCCGCAGCCGACGCAGAGGTTCGGATCGACCACCGGCTTCTGGACCTTCACCTCTTCACCCTTGCGGTTGATGACGGTGTCGTCGAGCGTGTAGATCGCCTTCGGCGAGGTCGGGCAGAACTCTTCGCAGACGATGCAGGGTGTGGCCATCGACCACGGGAGGCAGCGCCCCTTGTCGTAGAAGGCGGTGCCGACCTTGACCGGAGTGACCTCCCACTCCTTGCCGTCCTTGCCGGGCTTCCACTTCCCCATCTTCTGGGTCTCGTTGATCTTCTGGATCGCGCCGGTCGGGCAGACGTCGCCGCAGAGGACGCACGACGGCTCGCAGTAACCGATGCGCATCACGAAGATCGGCGTCCAGGTCCCCTCGATGCCGGCCTCCATGAAGGCGGGATGGAGCGCGTTGTTCGGGCAGACCTTCATGCACTCCGCGCAGCGGATGCACTTCTCGAGGAAGGCCTTCTCGTCGACCGAGCCCGGCGGACGGATGACGCGCGGGTGCGCGTTCACCTCGGCGGCCGACGCGTCACTCTGGCGGTGGAGCACATAGAACGCAGCGCCCGCGCCGATCGACGCCATCACCGTACGGCGGTCAGGGACGAGGTCCGTCGCCTCGCTCTTCTTGTTCGGGAAGAAGCGGAACTTGATGACGTCCTCGGGGCACGCGGCTTCGCAGTTGAAGCACATGTGGCACTCGTCCTGACGGTGCTTGATGCCACCCTGAGGTGAGTCCGCGCCCTGACAGTGCACGAGGCAGAGGTTGCAGTCGGTGCACTTCGCGTGGTCCTTCTCCATGCCCACGATGGAGAACTTCGCCATCACGCCGAGCAGCGCGCCGAGCGGACAGAGCGCGCGGCACCAGAAGCGCGGGATGATGCGGTTCATGAACACGATGGCGACGAAGAGCGCCCCGATGAACCACGCCTGGTGGAAGTAGAACTGCTTGGTGTTGAAGACCGTCGTCGCGAGGACGTCCTGCGTCTTGTCGGCGGAGAGCTGGAGGAAGCGGACGTTCGAGTCGCTCGCCGCGCCGAGCACGTGATGGCTCACCCACTGCGCGGCCGGCAGCACCGAGAGCCCGACGGCGCGCACCATCACGCAGATCGGATCGAAGAGACCGCCGACCACGACGCCCGCGGCGGCTGCCGCGAGGAACGCGTAGAGCAGGTAGAACTTCAGCGCCTGCCAGCGATGCGTCTTGTTCGCCTCGACGCGGCTCCCGCCTTTCCCCACGCGCGAGGGAAAGAGCCACGCCGTGAAGTGGTGGAGCGTACCGAAAGGGCAGATCCAGCCGCAGAACACGCGCCCGAAGGCGAGCGTCAGGCCGACGAGGCCGAGCGACCAGATCATCCCGCGGTAGAGGGTGTGGCTCGAGAGGAACGTGATCAGCGCGACGAACGGATCCGCGAGGAGGAAGCCCTCGACGGGCTGCGGGATGCGGATGTTCTGCTCGGTGCTGGTGAACGCGCCGCGGAAGGTCGTGTTCACGAGCCAGTACATGAAGAGGGCGAAGAAGCCCGTCTGCGAGATGCGGCGCACCCACACGAGCACTCGGATCGAGGTGCGGGCCTCGATGCCGGAGCCGGAGCGCTTCTTCTTCTTGAGGAGCTTCCCGAAGAACGCGGACACGCGCGAGCTCCGCGGCGGCGCGACCTTCGCGGGCCCGGTCACCACCGCCGCGCCCTTCGGCGCATCGGCGACCGTTCCACCCGGCAGCGTGCCTCTCGGGGGGACCGCGAGCGGGATGGCCGCGATCGGCTCGATGTTCTCGTGCTTGGTCTGCTTCTCGACGAGCTTGAGGTGAAGCTTGCGCTTCGGCTCCGCGGCCTCGATCTCGAGCCTGGGTGCGGGCGCGGGCGTCGCGGAGGCGGGCTTCGCGAACTCGCCGGACTCCTCGGGCGCGCCGTAGACGAGCTGCTGGTCGAGCGCAGGCACCTGCCCCACGACCCCCAACCAGGGGATCGGGGTCGCATGGCCGCCTTCGTGATCGCGCTTCGCCGACATGAACTTCGTCTCACCCCATCGCTAGGAGAATCTCGGGACCGTGCGCGACATCTCGCGCCGACGACTCGTCACGTCCAGATCAGACGAGCGAGATTTCTTGCATGCGCAGCTTCTCGTAGAACATCGTCCCGATGCCGCGCTCCTCCGCCAGCTTCAAATAGGCGAGGTTCTCGCGCTTCTGACCGATGAGCTGGCAGCCCCACGCGTCGGCCGCGACCTGATCGATCGAGGCGATGATCACGTGCTGGTCGCGCGCGTCGTCGAGGTTTCCGCCCTGGGGGCCGTTTCGCATGAGCACGCGGACGCCATCGACGATGGTGAGCGTCGGTCGCATGAACGTCGCCAGGTCGGCGATCGAGGTGTCGATGTTCTGGTGGAGGCGATTGCGCCGGCCGCCGAGCACGCCGTACCAGTTCTTCATTCCGCCGGTGTACTTCGAGAGATTGTGGTGCTTCGCGACCGGGAGGTTGATCACCTTGTCGGCGTTCACCAGCGGCGTGTAGACCGGCCACTCGTCGAGCACGTCGCCGCGGAGGCGCATGGTGCGGAAGCGATGCTCGACGGGGAGCACGACCTCGGCGCCGACCAGGTACGCGGCGTTCCAGATTCCGGAGCGCTGGAAGCAGCGGCTCGGCTCGTTGCAGCTCGCGTCCGTCACGACGACCTTCTTCGCGCCGGCGTCGTAGCAAGCGCGGACGACCGCGGCGACGACCTCGGGATTGGTGTTCGCGGCGTGGAGCGGCGTGCGATCCCACCCGATGTTCGGCTTCACCGCGACGATGTCGCCGCGCGACACGAACCGCTTCATCCCGCCCATCGCGGCGAGCGCGGCCTCGACGAGCTGCGTCGGCGTCGCGTGGGCCTTGTTCGCGAGGTCGCTGCTGAACCCGCGCACGATCGCCATGTCGAGCGG
>JBKJQC010001196.1:0-2651 GCA_046593995.1 Polyangiales bacterium | reverse complement strand
TCCGTCGCACCAACGCGCTCTCCGGGTTCTCCTACGGGCGGCAGTTCGCGTACGACGGACGATGCGCGTGTTGATCGCGGCCATGACGAAGGGCGCCGTCCACCCGCGTAGATCCTCGTTGTACGCGACGCTCCGCAGGCCGAGGCCATCGGGGCCGCTCCGCTCTCCGTCGGGGTTCAACGCATACGGGTCGAGGAGGACCTTGCGGACCGCCTTGTCGCGACGCGCCTCCTCCATCACGCCGATCGCGCTCGCGATGGTGCCACCGCTCGTGCCGCCGCGCGCCTTCCGCAGGGCGAACACGATGGACGAGCAGGGCGCGCCGTGACGCTTCTTCGCCTCCTCCTGCATCATCCACACGCCGATGTCCGACGGCACGGAGTCGAACCCGCAACAATGCACGATGCGCGCGCCGCTCGATCGCGCGTCGTCCTGGTGGGCGTCGAGCATGCGGCGGATCCACTGCGTCTCGCCGGTGAGGTCGCAGTAGTCGGTGCCGACCTCGGCGCACGCCGAGACGAGCGCCGAGCCGTACTTCGCGTACGGCCCGACGGTGGTGCAGACGACCTTGGCCCGCTCGGCGATCGCGCGGAGCGAGGCCTCGTCGCGCGCATCGCCGATGAGGATCGGTACGCCCCCCTCCCCGCTCATGCCGAGGCTCGAACGGAGCGCCTCGAGCTTCGCGCGATCGCGTCCGGCGAGCGCTAGGCGCGTGCCGGAGAGGTGTTTCTTCAGGTATTCGGCGACGAGACGGCCCGTGAAACCGGTGGCGCCGAAGAGGACGAGATCGAATTCGCGCATCATGCTCCCGCTTGGACTTTCGGCGGCACGGTAGGCACGCGCGCGCCGCGGAGGCCAGCGTCCGTTTGGTATGCTCCCCCCGTGGGCCTGTTCGACGGCTGGTTCGGTCGCAAGAACCCATGGGACCGGTTCGCTTCGTTGGAGGCGGACGACGTCCCCGCCGCCCTGAAGGCGCTCTTCGAGCGGGTCGTCCTCGAGACGAAGGTCGAGGAGCCCGTCTACGCGACGCCCATGCGCTCTCGGGAGGGAGATGGGCGCGCCGAGCTCCGCGGGACGCTCCGCAGCTTCCCGTTCCGGATGGTCATCGCGTTCTCCGGCGACGTGAGCGAGCTCGAGATGAAGTATGCAGACGACGATCTCGCCTATCTCGATCTCGAGCACGACCCCGGGATCGCGGAGACCGCGCCTCCCGAGCTCGAGCCGTGGGACGCCGAGCGAAAGCTGATCCTCGGGGGCGGCGTCTTCGTCGACGGGAGCGGCGCCGAGAAGGAGGCGAAGCTGTTCCGCGCGCTGCCGCAGGTCCTGCAGGAGCGCATCCTCCGCGTGATGGCGCACCATCGCGTGCGCTACTTCCGATCGCGCAGAGACGAGATCAGCGCGACATTCCACGACGAGGTCTCTGCGATGCCCGATCCGGTCGCTCGGCTCCGGGACGTGCTGCAGCTCTGCGCCGACGTGAGCGAGGCGCGCGGCGCCCGGCCGCCCGGGGGGAAGCGCGAGCCGCGCTCGGTGGTCGAGGAAGCTGCGCCGCTCGCGCTCGCGGAGCCCGAGGTACAAGGGTGGGCCCGCGCGAAGAAGCTCGCAGGCAGCATCGAGCGAAGGCTCGACGGCGCGCGCGTGGTCGAGCGCTCGGACGACGAGGCGATCGACATCCGCTTCACCGAGCGCTCCGTGCCGGTGCGCGTCGTGATCGACGCGAAGTTCGGCGATCTCGATGCGTCTGCGCGCGCCGAGGACGTGGAGGCCGAGCTCGTGCTGGAGCGCGATCCCGACCTCGAGCCCGACCTCGCGGTCGAAGAGGTTCGCGTCGAGGACGAGTGGGACACACCCGGCGATCGCCACCTCTTCCTCTCCCGCTCGGTGCACGTGTGCGGCAGCGATCTCGAGATCCGCAGGCAAGTCGCCGTGCTCCGCGCGCTCGACCCGCGCGTGCTCGAGGAGCTCGTCGAGACCATCGAGCGGCTCGAGCTCGCGCACGTGTCGCTCTCGGAGGGGATCCTCTCGACGACGATCGGCGATCTGGAGGAGGTGCGCGACGGTGGCCGCGCGGGCATCGACGTCGCCCGCTTGCTCGGCCGCGTGGCGAGCGCGCTCCCTCGCGGCGCAGCGCCCGCGGCGATCACCGACGAGCCGAGCGGATGTCCACGATGCCGCGCGCTCCGCTGGACACCCGATCGGTGCGCGCGCTGCGACGCCTGACGGTCACGCGCATGGTCGAGCTCGCGATTTCGGAAGAGAGTCCTTGTCCATGACGCACGCAGACGCTAAGGTGCGCCTCGCGAGCACGCGCGCCGCTCTGCCGTTTCCTCTCGAAGGATGACGTAGGAGGGCGCGGCGAACACCAAAACGCCGGTGCTGCAGGATGATCGGTTCTCTCGAGGAGCTGTCTCTCGAGGATCTGTCGAGGCCAACGCCATCATCCGCGCCCGTTCCTGCCTCCGCGGCAGCTGGAATCGGTTTTCGAATCAAGCACGACGGTTCAACGTCGCGCGCCGCGAGAGAGAGTTCTCGACGTGCAATCCTTTCGTCCTCGCCGCGGCGGCCCTGGTCGCCGCCCGGCACAGTCACATTCGCATCCCCTCGTCGGTCAGCCGGGCCAGCCCGCGCATCCCGACCAACGCCCCGCTGGG
>JBKJQC010001159.1:0-8956 GCA_046593995.1 Polyangiales bacterium | reverse complement strand
CGGAACTCGTCGACGTTGGTGACGATGTAGAGGAGACGCGAGCCGATGATCGCGGCGATGGCCGTGACGACGTAGCAGTTCGCCATCGTCTCCTTCGGCAGACCGTCGCGCTCGGCGAGCGTGAGCGTCAGGTACCAGCCGACGACGAGCGACAGCCCGAGCATCACGCCGTAGGCGTAGATCGGGAAGGCGTGCAGCTCGCCTCCCCCGAACATCTTGGGGATCGGCCAGTGCGGCAGGGGAATCTTGAAGAGGATCGGATGCATGCTTCGCTCCGGCGGGAATCGCCCGGGCGGCACCGTAGTTGGCTCCTCGCTCGCCTGCTAGTGTCGCCCGCTCTTGCCACCCCCGCGCGAGCGTCTCACGCCCGCGCCCACGGAAATCATGCGGTTCCTCGCCTCGACCTCTGCCACCTCGCTCTTGTTCCTGCTCCTCTCGGCGTGCCGCGCCGAGCCGGACGAGGCCCTCGCCGCGCCCCCACCGCGCCCGGCGGCCGCCGTGAAGAAGGCCGCCGCTCCTCCGCCGCCGTGCAACGCGAAGGACGATCCGGCGATCACGGAGCCGTTCAAGGACGACTTCGAGCGCACCGAGCTCGGCAACGACTGGACCTCGACGTCGTACGGCGCGTACTTCGTGAAGAACGGGCGCTTGTGCATCGCGAAGCCGCGCAATCACCCCATCTGGTTGAAGCGCAAGCTGCCGAACAACGTGAAGGTGGAGTTCGAAGCGATCCCGTCGACCGCGAACGCAGACATCAAGGCGGAGCTCTTCGGCGACGGCTGCGCGTTCGACACCGAGGGGAAGGACTACACGGCGACCGCGTACGTCTTCGTGCTCGGCGCCCACAGCAACACCGAGCACTGGCTCACGCGCCTGTACGAGCACGGCACCGACGCAAAGAAGACGCCGCTCGTCGCGGGCGGGACGTCGATCGCGAGCTCGAAGCTGGTGGCCGGGACGACGTACAAGGTGGAGCTCGCGCGCGCCGACGCGAAGAAGGTCACCTTCAAGGTCGACGGCGTGACCATCCACGAGCTCGGAGACGAGAACCCGCTCACCGGGCCGGGACACGATCACTTCGCGTTCAACGGCTGGGACGCGCCGAGCTGCTTCGACAAGCTGGTCGTGACGCCGCTGCCCTGAGACGCGCGGCGTGTCTCACTTCGTGCTCTTGCAGTCGGAAGCGCATCCGTCGCCGCTCGTGGTGTTGCCGTCGTCGCAGACTTCGCCGCCGTCGAGGACGCCGTCGCCGCACCGCGGCACGGTGCAGTTCTTGCGGCAGCGGGTGGTCTGATCGAAGGCCTCGATGGTGATCGGCTCGGTCATCTTCATGGGGATGCGCTGCAGATCGTCGCGCACCCAGCCCCAGGTGGTGAGCCCCTCCGCGAACTTCGGCGTGACGGTGATCTTCCAGACGCCGGGGAAGGGGAGCCCGCCGAGCACGCCGCCGTCGCTGTTGTTCTGGAACTTCCAACGGCCGATGGCCGTCGTGGCGCCGGTCTTCGAGAACTCGCTGGCGTTGTCGTCCGAGAGATCGATGACGAAGCCCGGTGGGATGCCGACCACGTCGAAGTCGACCTGCGACGAGGGCTGCGCCAAGCCCGTTCCGATGAAATCGATGCCGTGGGTCAGGACCAGGCTGAGGCGCCCGGTGCCGGTGTCGACGTAGAGGTAGATGCGGCTCTCGCCGACCTGCTCGAGACCGGTATGCGAGCTCGCGGAGCGGTAGTCGTAGAACGCGACGGCGGTCTTCGGGCGGTAGATCGGGTTGGTGCCGATGCTGGTCCCGGACTGCTGCGAGACGAGGAACGCAGGCTTGTCGCCGTTCTGCGGTCCGAGATCGCAGGCTTCGGTGCCCTGCCGCCTGTTGTCTCCGCACACCGGGACTCGGCAGGTGTTGCTGCACTGATCGTCGTCGTTTCCATTGGCGTCGTCGCACTGCTCGGAGCCGGTCCGCACGAAGCCGTCGCCGCAGCGGGCGAGCGCGCACGCGACGCAGTCATCGGTGTCGACGCGGTTGCCATCGTCGCATTCGTCGACGCCACGCTGGAGCTTGCCGTCGCCGCAGCGCGCGCGTGCGCAGCTCCGGAGGCAAGCATCGCCATCGTCGTCGTTTGCGTCGTCGCACTCCTCGCCTTGCTGCACGATGCCGTCGCCGCACGACGCCGGGCCGCAGCGACCGTTGCAAGCGTCGAGGTCGTCGTCGTTGCCGTCGTCGCAGAGCTCACCGGGCTCGACGATGCCATTGCCGCAACGTGGCGGAGCGGCGTCGACGCCTGCGTCGGGGAGACCCTCGTCGAACGCAACGTCGCTCGCGTCGTCGCTTTGCGCATCGAGAGAGGCATCGAGCGGAACGGCGAGCTCCTCGAGCGCCGTTCGCGCGCCGCAGCCGAGAGCGCAGGCGATCACGAGGGCGAGTAGGCGGCGCACATGGAGAGGCTAAATCACCGGTCGCAATTCTCGAAAGCGTATCGATCGATTGAACACGGAGGCACGGAGGCACGGAGATCCGAGAAACAGGGAGCCGGGGAGTCGGGGAGACGAGAAGGAGTTTCAGAGTCTGCCGATCTCGGCTTCCACCAAAAAGCTTCCCCGTCTCCCCGTCTCCCTGTTTGTTCACGGAGAGCGGCGACGCGCAGGCAGCGACACGCGACGACGACGTGTCGGAGACGATCGGCAGACTCTCGAACCCCCGTACCTCCGTGCCTCCGTGCCTCCGTGCCTCCGTGTTCAATCCGATCTGCGGCGGGGCGATCGAGGATCACGGTCGATGATTTAGCACCCGAATCCGAGACCTCCCGGCGCGGTCGCGATATCGCCCGCTCGTGACCCGAGCCCTAGGCGCGTGCGGCGCCGCGGGCCGTCACGAAGGTGCGACGCCGCGCGCTCATGAGCGCGACGAGACCGGCCAGGAAGAGCGCGAACGAGGATGAGGAGCGGCGCGACGTCGTGCAGCCGCCGCCCTCTTCCTCGCTCGGGAGCGACGGCGGTGCGATGCATGCACCGTTCGCGTCACAGTTGTAGCCGTCGGCGCAGTCCACGCTCGACAGACACACCGCGATGCACTTGCCGGCGCGGCAGCGCGTGGGGGTACACGACGTCTCGCTGCCGTCGATCTTCCGCACGCTCGTCCCGTCGGTGCTGCAGCGATCGGCCTGCGGTACGCACGCGGTGCTCTCGCACATGAAGCCTTCGCTGCACTCCGTGTCCGACGCGCACGACGAGCGGCAATTCTTGCCGTCGGCGCTGCACCCGAACCCCGCGCACGACGCCGTGCTCAGCACGGGGCACGCACCGGCACCGTCGCATCGAGCTTCTCTCGTGAGCGAGCCTCCAGCGCAGGCCGCGGGTCGACAGGTGACGTCGTTGCCGACGAGCGCGGCGCACTTCGTGGTGTCGTTGCCGTCGCAGCGGGCCTCGGCGCACAGGTTGGTGGTGTCGCTCGCGCATGCCGCGCGGCTACCGTGGGGCTTGCCGGTGACCGCGACGCACTTGCCGAGCGAGCCCGCGACGTCGCAGGCCTGGCACTGCGAGGTGCAGGCCGTTCCGCAGCACACGCCGTCGACGCAGAAGCCGGACGCGCAGTCGGCGGTCGCTGCGCAGGTCTCGCCGTCCTTCTTCGCGCAGAAGCCGGGCTTCGCCGTACCCGCGCAGGTCGATCCGGTGCCGCAGGACGAGGCCTCGCAGCAGACCGCGTCGACGCAGGTCGCCCCCGCCGAGCACTCGGTCGTGTCGGCGCAGACGCGGCCGAGCCCTTCGACGGGTACGCAACCGCTCCCCTTGCACCAGTTCCCCAGCGCGCAGTCGGTCTTCGTCGTGCAAGTGGTCCGACACACGAGCGCGTCGCACGCGTACGCGCCGCACGCCTTCGGTACGTCGTTGCACGCGCCGAGCCCGTCGCACGACGAAGCGTGGGTCTCGACGGAGCCGCTCGCGCCGGCGGTGCATTCGGTCTTGCTGCAGGGGGTTCCCTGATCGACGGGCCGACACTTCGCCGTGTCGATACCGTCGCAGCGGAGACCGCACGTCCCCGACGGCTCTCCGCACTGCGTGCGGGTTCCGTGAGGCGCGCCGGTGACCGCGGTGCAGTGGCCGAGCTGTCCGGCGACGTCGCACGCGGCGCAGCGCGCGCCGCACTTCGAGTCGCAGCAGTAGCCATCGACGCAGCTACCGCCCTCGCAGTCACCGTCGACGGCGCAGGTCGCGCCGATGCTCCCGCCGAGGGTGACGGCGCGGACCATCGCGTGCGGCACCAAGGTCGTGGGGTTGATCTTGCCGTAGGCGACGAGGAACTTCCCGGGGGCGGCCGACGCGATGCTTGCGTGATCCGCGACCTCGGTGTCGATGACGAACGACGGCGACACCGTGCCGTCGATCTCGACCTGCATCGCACGCAGCGTGAGCTTCTTCGTCACGCTGTCCTTGAGGAAGTATGCGACGAGGAAGCGGCTCCCATCGGAGCCCACGGCGGCGTTGGTGTTGCCCTTGGTCAGCTCGATGGCGATCGGCGCGGACACCTTACCCGTCGCGTCGACGAAGGCGCCCAAGAGCTCGTCATCACCGCTGCGGCGCACCACGAGGAACTTTCCTCGCGCGAATCCGCCCCATGCGAAGCTGCCGCTGCCGATGGTGAGGAGCTTCGAGTCCTCGAACGTTCCGTCGTCCTTGTAGCGAATGGCGAGCACTTCGCCGCTGTAACTGCGGAGGAGGAGGAGCACGCGCCCCTCGCCGGAGACCATGCCGCTCACGCTGGCGATGTAACCGGCGGCAGGGACGTGACGCGTTGTCGCGTCGATGCGCGTGCCGTCGGCGGCGACGCGGAGGACGTCGAAGTCGCCAGCCGCCGCGAAGCTCGTTCCGTTCCACCCGAGCGCCGTGCCGGTGTTCCCGGGGAGATAGGTAACGCCGGTCTTCCTTCCGTCCAGCACGCGCGTCATCGCGAAGCCCTCTTGCACGAAGGCGACGCCGCCACCCCCCACGAGCTCCGGCCTGCGCGTCTTCACACCGGTGTCGAGAGGGGTGGCGTCGAGCGCGACGCCCGCCGCGTCGAAGCGCGCGGTGTACATCCCGTCGAACGCGATGTTCGAGTGAGTCCCACCGAACGCGACGACGTACGTCTTGCCGTCGAACACCACGGCGCGCGAGTAGTGCTCGTCCCCGATGAACGCCGCCTGTGTCGGCTGCCCCACGAGCGTGGACGTCGCGGGGTCGAAGCGCACCGTGCGACCCCGCGCGACCGCGAGCCCATACGATGCAGTACGCACCATCGACACGTCGGAGCCGTACGAAAGATCGGTGAGCACCGCCCCGCCGGCCGTCGCCACCCCGCCGGCGCCCGAGACCTTCGTGCCGCGGAGCTTCACGGCGCCCGCTGCCCCTTCGGCCCACGCGGCGTAGTAGCCGGTTCCTTCGGCGAATACCCCCGGCGCGTTGTCGAGCGCAGCGCTCGAGAGATCCACCGCAGGTCCCGCGGCGGCGAGGGCGTCGCTGAGCGGGAGGGCGCGCGGCATTCCCCCCTCTCGGAAGACGAGCATCGCCTGCGCGCCGTTGCGCGCAAGCGTGAGAAACCGTCGGTTTCCCGTCCCCTCGACGACTGCAGCGGCCTTGGTGATCGTACCCGCGGCGTCGACCTGGGCGGAGGCGATCGCGAGACTGGGGAACGTCGACCAGAGGACGTCGATGCCACCGGCGTGGGCCGCGAGCGCGGGGGCGCCGCCATACCAATACGCAGGCACGGACGAGATCGTCGTCGTCCCGAGGTGGGCGCCCTCGGACGAGACACGGATGACGACCAGCTCGTTCGTGTAGGTCGGCGCCGCGACGAAGAACGTGTTGCCGGATGCGATCGCGCTCACCTTCGGCGCGCTCAGCGGCAAGACGAGATCGCCCCCGGCGAGCCTCGCGCCGTCGGCGCCGACGCGCATGATGCGCAGCCCGCCGTTGTCGGGCGTTGCCACGAGGCCGACGGTCCCGTTCCAGGCGACCCCAGGAGCTCCGGCGTCGCGCGCGAGGAGTCGCGCCGGCTTGTCGATCGCCGTGCCGTCGGCTGCGATGCGCGCGAGCCGCGTGCCGTACGCCTCGAAGCCGACGACCGGCGTCGTCCCGAACATCGTGAGCGTGTCGTTCCCTTCGAGCCAGGGGACCGCGCGGACGGCGGGAGAGACGTCGGTGATGACGCCGAGCGTCGGATCGAGCACCGCCGGATAGCGCGCTGCTTCGACGACGTGCGCGGGCACCGCGAGGACGAGCGCGCCGCCCTCCCAGCGCGGGGTCAGCGCCGTGCGCGTGCCCTCGGCGTCGACGAACACTGTGCCGTCGTAGCGCACGTCACCTTCCGACCCGTGCACGATCGCGCCACCGGGGACGAGATCTACCGAAGCAGCCCCGGTGACGCGCGTACGCAACACCAGGTCGCCGTTGCCGCGAGGTTTGCGTGCGAAGACGAACGATTGCTCGGCGCCGCTCTCGAGCGAGGTAATCTCTTCGCGGACGTCGCCGCGTGCGAGGACGACTCGATCGCCTTCGATGCGCGGCGGCGCCGAGCTCGCGATCGTGACTCCTTCGCGACCGAGCCGCTCGACGGCGAACGAGACCGCGGAGACGGTCATGCGCGCCCCGTCGATGCGAACGAGCCCGTTGTCGGCGATCCCTTCACGCTCGACGAAGCGGCGCGTGGGGAGCGGCACCGCGACCGCGGGTGAGAGGAAGGGCGCGCGCCACGTCGAGGCCATGGCGGTGGTCGGTGCCGAGATCTCGACGACACGCGAAGGCTCTCGCGCGCACGCCATCGAGAGCGCGGTCAGGGCGAGGAGACCGACGCGGCGGCGCGCGCGCCCGGGAGCGCGGCGGCGACGCACGACACGCGCGAGCACGAGGCCGAGCACGCACAGCGGGAACGCTGAGCTTCCGCCGCTCGCAGTCGGTGCGACGGAGCAACCTCCCCCGTCGTCGCCGCCCGGCGCTGCCGCCGTGACGCACCTCGATTCGCTGCAGGCGAAGCCCGGCGCGCAATCGTCGGAGCTCGTGCATGCATCCAGACACTTCCCGGCGCTGCAGCGCGCAGGGGTGCACACGCTCACGCTGCCATCGGCGGCGACGAGCTTGAGCCCGTCGTCGGAGCACTTCGCCGCGCGACCGACGCACGTGCCGTCCTGACACGCGTACCCCGTCGCGCACTGCGCATCGATCGTGCACGACGTGCGACACGCAGCGCTCGCCTCGTCGCACGCGAACGCACCGCACGGTACGCTCGTCGCCGCAGGGCAGGCTCCGAGACCGTCGCAACGCGCGGCTTCCGTGACGGTGGCCATGGCGCAGGACGTCACCCGACAGGCGACCTCCTTGCCGACGTATCCCGAGCAGGCGCTCGCATCGGCGCCGTTGCAGCGGCGCGCGGCGCAGGCGTTCGTGACATCGCTCGTGCATGCCGTGCGTGCGCCGTGCGGGCGACCGATCACCGTCACGCACTTTCCGATCGAGCCGGTGACATCGCACGCAGCGCACTGCGCTCCGCACGCGGTGTCACAGCACACGCCGTCGATGCAGTGGCTCGAGCCGCACTCCGCGTCCGCGGCGCACGACTGTCCGTCCAGCTTCGCGCAGGTGCCCTTTTTCGCGGGCGTCGCGCAGGAGCGGCCACCGCCACACGATGCCTCGCCGCAGCAGACGCCATCGACGCAGGTCGCGCCGGTGGAGCACTCGGCCGTCGCCGTACACGCCTTGCCGAGGCTCTCGACCGGCACGCACGCCGCGTCCTTGCAGAAGAACCCGGCGCTGCAGTGGCCGTCCGCGGTGCAGTTCGTGCGACACGAAGTCGTGTCGCACGCGTAGGCGCCGCACTTCTTGGGCACGTCGTTGCAGCGACCGATGCCGTCGCAGGTGCTCGCGTGCGACTCGACGCCGCTCGCGCATGCCGCGGTGCCGCAGGTCTTCCCCTCGACTGCAGCCGTGCACGTCCGCCCTTCGAGGCCGTCACATGCATAGCCACACGCCTCGCCGAACCCGGGGCAGGACCTCTTCTTTGGACGCGGCGCGCCGGTCACGGGCGAGCACGTGCCTTCCTTGGTGGGGACGTCGCAGGCCTCACACTGGCCATCGCACGCTCGGTCGCAGCAGACGCCGTCGACACAGAAGCCGCGTTCGCAGTCGTTGGCGGTGCCGCACGAGGCGGCGAGCTTCTTCGCGAACGACAACGTGCGCGCGAAGACGCGGGTGCCGGTCGACGCGTCGCGACGCGCGCGATCGTACTCGACCCACGCCACGACGTAGCGGTTCGCTCCGAGAGGAGCCGCGCCGAGCGCCGAGTACGCCGTCAGCGTGCGCGGCGCGAAGGAGAAGCCGTCGGGCTGCGCCAGCGTGCCGTCCGAGTACACGAGCGAGCCGTCGCCGTTGGCATCCGCGTCCTCGAATTCCTCGGACCAAACGACCAGGGCGCTCGTGCCGTCGCTCGCGAGCGCGGGGAGGCGCTGCGGTCCGCCGCGGACGGCGACGGGGATCGGCGTGGCGTCGATGGCCCCGGTGCTCGGGAGACGTCGGACGACGATGTCGCCGTTGTCCTGCTCACCGAGGTGGTAGCCGACGTAGAACGTGTTGCCGCCGTACGCGATCGACGGGGTGCGTCCGTTGTCGCTGACGACCACCGCGGTGGCGTCCTCGCGCGTGCCGTTGCTGTTCACGCGCACGGCCGTGAGCTTCGCGTATTGCTCGAGGACGACGGCGAAACGTCCGCCGCCGGCGGCGAGCGCGGCGCGATTATGGTCGGCTGCGAGCACGGTCGCAGCGCCGATCGGCTGGCCGTCGGCACCGAATCGCACGAGGGAAGCCTGCGAGCTTCCGTTCACGCTCTCCGCGACGACGACGCCGAACGTCGTTCCTTCCGCGGCGAACGCCCTCACGCTGCCGGCGATCACCTTGCCCGGCACGTCGAGCACGGTGCCGTCGGTCTGCACGCGCGTGA
>JBKJQC010001125.1:0-3729 GCA_046593995.1 Polyangiales bacterium | reverse complement strand
CATCCCGAAGGTGCACGCGGTCGACATACACGACATCGCGGCGGACGTCCTCGGTGACGTCGCGCGCACCGCGCAGCGGGTCGCGCAGGCGGCCAAGGCGACGCTCGGATGCGCGGGGGTGAACCTCGTGCAGTCGAGCGGAGCGGCTGCGTTCCAGAGCGTGTTCCACATCCACGTCCACGTCATCCCGCGCTACGCGGGCGACGGCGTGCGGCTGCCGTGGACGCCGACGCCGGGCGACAAGGACGCGATCGCGAAGGACGCCGACGCGCTCCGCAAGCACCTCGCGTGATCCGCTCCGCGCCGCGTGTCGGGGCATTCATCGCGCTCGTCGCGCTCGCAGCGTGCGGAGAGACGCTCGAGCCGCAGCCGAGC
Source organism: Polyangiales bacterium (assembly GCA_046593995.1). Classification (GTDB taxonomy): domain Bacteria; phylum Myxococcota_A; class Polyangia; order Polyangiales; family JADJMO01; genus JALHOE01. The sequence continues at coordinate 3,354 of JBKJQC010001125.1, read as the reverse complement.
GAAGGGTGCGCGACGCTGCGCATCGAGTGCCCGAACGAGGCGCGTGCGACGGAGGACCGCGTCCGGACGAGCTGCGCGGCCGACGTGAGCTGCACGGAATTCTGGAGCTGCGTCGCAAAGAACGCCGTGTGCGACGGTCGCGGACGCTTCGACGAGCCCGCGACCTTCGCGCGCTGCGGCGACGCCGGCACGTGCGGGGCGAGCGATGCAGACGTGGATGCGACGGTCGACGTCGCCGAAGACACCGCACCCGAGGACGTCGCGACCGATAGCGGCACCGACGCAGGCCAGGACACCGCCGACGCGAAGAGCGATACCCGCACCGACGCACGCGTCGACGCGAGGACCGATACGACGAGCGATTAGACGTCGGTGAACGGATGCGTCGCGGATTCGTATGAGCGGTGAGGCTGCCTCCAGCGATTGGGAGGATTTCAGCGCGCGCACGTCGCCGATGTCGCGGTTGAATCCCTGCTGTAGTTCGCTCAATCCCAAATCGTCGCCACAGCCCCCGACGCGACGATCGCCGCATCCTTGGTGATGAGCGGGATCCCGCGCTCGATCGCCTCGGCGGCGATCAACCGATCGAAGATGTCGGGGATCGCGAGGAGCCGGGCGCTGTCGAGCACGGTCAACGCGTCGAGATCCTCAACCACGAATCCGCGGCTCGCCGCGACGGCACGCAGGCCGAGCATTCCTCGCTGGGGGTCGACGCCCGGAAGCCGCCGCTTCTGCACGACCATCACTGCCTCTGCGAGCACGAGCACCGGCACCAGCACGGCCGCGGTTTCAGCGTTCGCTGCATCGAGAGCCGCGAGGGCGGCGACACCGAGTCGGCTCGGCGAGTACAGATACCAGAGCAACGCGTGCGTATCGACGACGTGGCTCGGACTCACTTCGGGGAGTCCGCGTCGAATCCAGCAGCGCGTTCACGTCGCAGCTCTTCGATCGCGTCGGCGATCGGATCGCCCTCGATCGGCGCGTCCGAAGACAGCAGGCCACGGAGCGAAGTGATCGCCTTTGCGCGGGCGCTCGGGTCGCGAGTGAGCACGATCACCTCGGCCTCGCCCTCGGGCACGTCGTCGGGCAAGTCGATCTCGATGTGCCGGGAAGCAGGAATGACGATGCGTCGCTTGTGGGCGTACATGCTGCGCTCCGAGGAGAGAATGAGATCATAGCGCGCCAGGCGCGAGGGCGCGTTGGTGAGTCGGCTCACCGACGTCGGTGAACGGATGCGAGCGCGGCTTTCAGCTCGGCGAGCTTGTCGACGGGGAGCTCGATGCGCAGCTTTGCGGGCGCGCCCGGCTTGGTCGCGAGCGCAACGACCTCGGCCTCCGCCGCGCCGGCCTTGCGCAGCGACGCCTGTAGCTTCGCGGCGAGCGCTCGCTCCTCCGCGGTCGTCGTGCGCCCGCGCGGCTTGCTCGCCCTATTCTTGCCGCGTTCCCGTTGGGCGAGCTTCTGGATCTCGCGCACCGTCGCGGCGGCGGGATCGAGCTTGCCGAGGACCTTCGGATCGATCTTCTGCGGCCGGTCGCCCGCGCGCGTGGCGTCGGCGAGCGCGATCAGCGCGTGCGCCTTCTCCTTGCCCCAGCGGAGCGCGTCGCGCCGAGGCAGGCGCTCGACGATGTCGATCAGCCGGTCCGCGCTGCTCGGCGAGATGTCGAGGCCGCGCTTGCACAGGTCGCTGAACCCCTTGAACCCGAGGATCTTCGGGATCGGCTCCTTGCGAAGCCGGAGCAGCGCTTCGCCGATGTCGTAGAACGCCTCGGCGATCTCGGCCTTGCGCCGCTTGATCAACGCGATGTCCTCACGCGCTTGGTCCAACAGCCGCGTGCGCGCCGCGGCGGCGAGTGCGCCCGCGCGCTTCGCGAGCGCGGGACTGAGCTTCCACTTCTTCGCGGCCATGCGCGGCACGGTACCACCGGCCCCTCGCCGTCGGTGCGACGGGAGCTTGGTGCTCGAAGCTCGCGGAGGCACGCACGCTCGGTGCGCACGGTGATCGAGGCGCGCCCGTGATAACGTCGTCTGCGGAGGGGACGATGCGACGAACCAGGTTGGGTCTGCTCGCAGGCTGCGTGGCGATCTGCTCGTGCGGCGCGCAGGACGCGGAAAGCGCGGACGCGGGTGTCGCCACGGCCCCGGCATCTCCCGAGCAAGCGCGCGCGCTGCGGCGGAAGCTCCGCGACGTGCGTCCCCCGGCCCTCGCAGCGTTCGCGACCGCAAAGAAAGTGAGCTCGCCGTTCGCCGTCGCGAACGACGCGCCGACGTTCGCTCCCGCGCTCACGGTCGCGGCGTCGCCGCCCGCGATCGAGACGCCGAACCCGCCGCGCGGTCCGAGGACGTCTCTGTTGGCGAGTCTCCTACCGAGTGCCATCGCGCCGATGCCCGATCGGTCAGGGCGGTACGTGATGCGGCGTCGCGACTCCGCGACGTTCTTCACGCCGCGGGGGCTCGCGTTCTCGCTTTCGTCGCCGCTCACACGCGACAGGGACCACGCTCCTCCGAGCACGCCGAGCGCGCTCGGTGGCAACGGCTGGGGCCTGCACTGCACGCTGGTCGGTGCGCGCGACGGCGCGCTCATCGCGGAGGACGAGCAGCGCGCGCGCGTGCACCACTACGTCGGTGCGCGCGCGCAGTCGTCGTGGGGGACGGATGCGCCGACCTACGGACGGCTCGCGTGGGAGGAGATCTACGCCGGCGTCGACATGGTCGCGGAGCCCGGGCGCGACGGAGTCGCATATCGTTTCGTGCTGTCTCCGGGCGCGAAAGTGTCGGACCTGCAGATGCGGTGGGAGGGCGCGACCGCGGTGCGCGTCGTCGATGACGGTCGCGGGGTCGATGTCGAGACGGCGATCGGCGTGCTGCGGGTGCGCGGGCTGCGTGCGTTCGCGGTCGAGGGTGAGCAACGGAGAGAGCTCCCGGCACGGCACGTGGTGCGCGACGGCTCGCCACGGGATGTCGCGCTCGAGATCGACGGGTGGAGCGGGCGCACGCCGCTGGTGATCGATCCGACGATCGCGTGGTCGTCGTACCTCGGCGGCGGCTCGACCGACTACGGCCTCGCCATCGCGGTCGATGGCAGCGGGAACGCGCTCGTCACGGGGTACACGGTTTCGACCGACTTCCCGACGAGCGGCGGCTTCGACATTACCTACGGCGGCGGCACGCAGGACGCGTTCGTGACCAAGGTGAGCGGCTCGGGCGCGCTGGTCTGGTCGTCGTACCTCGGCGGCGGCTCGACCGACGTCGGCTACGGCATCGCGGTCGATGGCAGCGGAAACGCGTTCGTCACGGGGTACACGGCTTCGACCGACTTCCCGACGAGCGGCGGCTTCGACACGACCTACGGCGGCG
>JBKJQC010001110.1:0-2609 GCA_046593995.1 Polyangiales bacterium | reverse complement strand
CCGCGCGCGGGCTCCGCGACCATGTCGACGCCCGGATAGAGTTCCTCCCACGCGAGCCGTCCGTACGTGGGCACATCGGTCGCCCACGACGAACGCGCGCCGATGTAGTGGTGGACGCGCGCGTGCCGCGGATCCTCCGCGAGCAGCGCGCCGCCGCGCGCGCCGACGAGCGTGCAGCGCAGGCCCCATCCCTTGCGGGCCGGCGGATCGTGATCGTCGCGCGCGGGCGGTGCGGTCGGCGACGACAGCGAGAACGCGAGCCCGGTCTGGGTGAAGAACGTCGCGGAGTCGCGGTGACTCATCACGTAGCGACCCGAGCGATCCGCCATCGGCGTGATCGCCGAGGGAAGGAGGAACGTGGTCGGACTCCCCGAGGTCTTCGGGGGCGTGAGCAACGTCGAGTCGTTCGGCGACAGCGCGAGGGGCGACGTCGGCCTCGGCATCGACTGCGCAGTCAACGCGAGCGGATCGCGGGCCGCCGGCCGCGTCGCGAAGAGCGCGAGCGGCACCGGAGCCTCGCGCAGCGCGCGCCGCACCGCTCGAGCGTCGCGCGCTTCGATCCCCGCGTCGGCCACCGGCTCGCGTGACTCCCCGCTACCGCACGCGGAGGCGAGCGCAGCACCGAAGATCCCGAGCCAACGGCGCCGCAGCATGGATTCGATGCAAACAGGTGCGGATGGATAGGTAAAGGCGACGCTGCTATGGCGTCGACGCGCAAAGGCGGCCGGCGCCGTGTCGGTGGCGGTGGCGGTGGTGCGTGCGGCAGGGATCGACCGAAACGGACCGGGACTCACCCGCTTCCTCGCCAGACACCAGACCCAGCGCGCTCGTACTTCAGGGCGGGAAGCCGAACGCACGGACGATGTCCGCGCCGTCTTCGTGGCAGCTCGGAGGCGACGCTCTCATGCCAGTGGATACCGTGCCGGAGCCGAGCGGTTACGGATACGCCTCGCTTGACGTCGCCGCTCCCGCGCGGCACGAAAACCCATGCTCGCCCTCTCTCGTGCGTTGCGATGGGGTGCGCTCGGAGCGTTGCTCTCGGTCGCTGCGTGCAAGGGAGATCCGGTCGGCACCGAGGGCGCGGCCGACACGGGGCTCTCGCAAACCGACTCGGCGCTCGACGACCACGACGATGCCGCGACGCCCGTCGACACGGCCCCGAGCGACACGGCCCCGAACGACACGAGCACGAGCGATACGAGCACGAGCGCGGTCGACTCCCCCGCCGCCGACACGCTCCAGATCGACTCGAGCAGGCTCGACACCGCCACGAGCGACACGGCCACGAGCGAGACGGTGGTCGACGTCCTCCCGCCGAAGGACGGCTCCGCCGGCGCGCCGAAGAGTCAGGAAGACTGTCCGCGCGGGCGCGGTCCGACGATGGCGTTCCTCGCAGCGCCGAAGCGGTACTGCATCGATCGGAGCGAGGTCACCGACGCGCAGTTCAACGTCTTCATCATGGCGTCGGACAAGCCGGCGGCGCCTGCGATCCCGACGTACTGCGCGGCGCAGCTCTCCTCGCTGAAGTCGCTCTCGCTCTCGACGACGCTCCCGGTCGTGAACGTCGCGTGGTGCCACGCGTACGCGTACTGCAAGTGGGCCGGGAAGCGGCTGTGCGGCGCGCACGACGGCGGCGGGAATCCGACGACCCAGACCGAGGCCTCGGCCTACAGCCAGTGGTCCTATGCGTGTCGCGGCGGCGATCCGGGGACCCACTATCCCTACGGCGGCGGCGCGTCGTACGTCGCCGGTACCTGCGTCGGTGACGACGCGTCCCTCACGCGCGTGAAGCCCGTGGACGACGCGCAGTACGCGGGGTGCCACGGGAGCGGCGACTTCGCGTCGTTGATGCACATGGCGGGGAACGCGCGCGAGTGGGAAGACTCGTGCGACAACACCGGCGCGATCGACCAGAGCACGTCCTGCCGCGCGCGCGGCGGCGCGTGGACCTCGCCGTGGAACCTGCTCAACTGCGGCGCGACGGTCTATCCGGTCACGAAGATGGACGACACGACCGGCTTCCGCTGCTGCTTCGACGGGACGTGAACCGGGTTCGCGGTCACTCCGCCGCGGCCGTCTCCGTCGTGCGGAACACGCGGATCCACTTCGCCAGGGCGTCGAAGAAGATGAAGATCATCGCGCTCATGGCGAGCGCGCAGAGGGTGCTGAGCAAGTACCCCTGGAAGGGCGCCTTGCCGCTCTTGATCATCTTCGGGATGAACGTCTGCGTGATCATCTGGTAGCCAGCGGTCTGGGTGGCGGCGGCGACGAAGAGCATCGGGGTGATGGTCACCCACGCGTAACGCGCCTTTCCGGCGTTGATGATCATCGTCGTGCCGGCGCAGAGCGCGATGCATGCGAGGAGCTGGTTCGAGATCCCGAGCATCGGCCAGATGGTCGCGATCGAGCCGGTCCACACGAAGTACCCCCACGCGAGGCAGACCATCGCGGTCGAGATGATGGTGCCGGGCATCCAGTCGGTCTTGCCGAACTGCGGTGAGAGGCGGCCGCCGAACTCCTGCACGAGAAAGCGCGCGACGCGGGTTCCGGTGTCGACCGTGGTGAGGATGAACAGCGCCTCGAACATGATCGCGAAGTGGTACCAGTAG
>JBKJQC010000951.1:0-9306 GCA_046593995.1 Polyangiales bacterium | reverse complement strand
CTTCGACGGGATCATCGACGCGCTCAGTCGCGAGCTCATCAAACGCAAGCGGGACGCAGCGGCGCTCCTCCCGCGCGACATCCATACGCTGTCGCGCGTCTTCCCCGTCCTGCGGCGCGTGGAGGCGATCGCGTCCGCCCCGCGTCCCGCGTGCGAGAGCCCAGATCCGCAAGAGCTCCGACGTCGCGCGTTCCGTGCGCTCCGCGAGCTCTTCGCGCGCCTCGGCGATCGGCACACGGTCATCCTCTGGATCGACGACGTGCAGTGGGGCGACGCCGACAGCGCCGCGTTGATCCACGAGCTGCTACGCCCGCCAGAGTCACCGCAGCTGCTCCTCGTCGCGAGCTACCGCAGTGAGGACAGCAAGAGCGGCGATTTCCTCCCCGTCCTCCTCGGCGATCGCGGCGCGGAGCTCACGCGCGACGCTCAGGTAATCGAGGTCGGCCCGCTACCGCACGACGACGCGGTCGCCCTCGCACGCTCCCTGCTCGGGAGCGACGAGCACTCGGAGATGATCGCGCAGGAGGCGAGCGGCAGCCCGTATTTCGTCGACGAGCTCGTGCGGTACGCGCAGTCCGGCGTGGCGCTCCGTCGCTCGCGCGCGGGTGAGACGGTGAGGCTCGACGAGGTCCTCCACGCACGCTTCGACCAGCTCCCCGAGAACGCCCTCCGCCTCCTCGAGACCCTCGCCGTCGCAGGTCGGCCGACGCCGCGCGTCATCGCAGTGCGCGCCGCCGACATCGCGACGGAGGACGAACGCGCGTGTGTCGCGGTCCTCCGCGCCGGTCATCTCGTCCGCACGCTGCGCACTGCCGACGAGGAGACCCTGGTCACGTTCCACGATCGCATCCGCGAGACGGTCGTCGCGCGGCTACCGCCCGAGGAGCTGCGACAGCGTCACCGCACGATCGCGACGGCGCTCGAAGGACGCGGCGACGAGGAAGCGCTCGCGCGACACTGGGCTTCGGCCGGCGATCGAGAGCGAGCGCGCGAGCACGCGCGCCGAGCTGCAGACCGCGCCGCCGAGACCCTGGCCTTCGATCGCGCGGCGACGTTCTACTCCGCTGCGCTCGAAAACCACGACGACCGCGACGAGCGACGGACGCTCCTCGCGAAGCTCGGCGATGCGTTGGCCAACGCGGGACGCGGCGCCGACGCCGGGCGCGCGTACCTCGCGGCGACCCACGGCGCCGGACAGCAAGAGAGCCTCGAGCTCCAGCGACGCGCGAGCGAGCAGCTCCTGCAGAGCGGTCACATCGACGAAGGCGTTGCGACGCTCGACTCGTTCCTCGGCGGGGTCGGGATGCGCCTCCCCGCGACCGCGTGGCGAGCGTTCTTGTCCATCATCGTGCGCACGATCTGGCTCAGCATCCGCGGCCTCGGGTTCCGGGCCCGCGATCCGAGTGAGATCCCCGCCCACGACCTGATGCGCATCGACATCTGCTGGTCGGTGGCGAGCGGGCTCGCGGTCGTCGACAACCTGCGCGCGTTGGACTTCAGCAAGCGCCAGCTCGTCCTCGCGCTGCGCGCCGGCGAGCCGTATCGGGCAGCGCGCGCGCTCGCAGCGGACGTCGCCGTGACCGCCGTCGGCGGCACGAAGACGGCGAAACAGGCGACGCGGGTCCATGCCATCGCGAAGGAGCTTGCCGAGCGCGTGCCACAGCCGGAAGCGCGCGCCTTCACGTTCCTGGTCGGGGGCGTCGCCGCCTACCTCCAGGGTCGTTGGCCCGAAGCGCTCGAGGCCTGCGAGACCGCGGAGCGCTTGTTCCGCGATCGTTGCACGGGCGTATGGTGGCAGATCGGCAACACGCAGATCTTCTCGCTGTGGGCGCTCACCCAGATCGGAGAGCTCGCCGAGCTAGAGCGGCGCATGCCCCTGTTGCTCGAGGAGGCGCAAGCGCGCGGAGATCTCTACTCCTACGCGAACCTCCAGATCGGTCGTAACAACATCCGTTGGCTCGCGCTCGATCAGCCGACCCGCGCAGAGCAGGTCGTCGAGGACGCGATGTCGAAGTGGCCGCGCACGGCGATGCACCTCCAGCACTACTACGAGCTGCTCGCGCGCTGTCAGATCGACCTCTATCGTCGCGACGGCAAGCGCGCGCTCGAGCGCGTGCAGCAGCGCTGGGAGCCGATGCGCCGCGCCTTCATGTTCCGGATCCAGAACGTGCTCATCGAGGCGCTCCACCTGCGCGCGCGGTGCCTGCTGGCAGAAGCCTCCTCGGCGGGCGCCTCGGAGGAGCGCGAACGGCTGCTCCGGGCGGCGACCCGGGACGCGCGCCGGATCGAACGGACCGGCGCTCGGTGGGCGTTCGCGCACGCGCAGGTCGTTCGCGCGACCATCGCCGCGCAACGCGCCGAGGTCAGGAGCGCCGCAGCGTTGCTCGAAGCCGCAGCCCGCGCGTTCGACGAGTTCGGCATGAAGCTCTGCGCGCACGTCGCGCGTCTACGCCGAGGCGAGCTCCTCGGCGGAGAAGCAGGGCGCGCGCTCGTCAACGCCGCAGAGGACGCGATGCGGGTGCAGCAGATCCGAGAGCCGCTCGCGATGGCCGAGATGATGGCGCCAGGGTTCCCCGCGGGCTCCGCCACCCTCTCTTGATCCACCGACGGCGCGCGAGCGCTCAGCGGAACGCGCGCAGGACGAGGCCGGTGGGCTTCTGCGCACGGTGACCGATCGGCGACACCGGGATGACGCGTAGCTCGCGGACCCCAGAGTTCGCAGGGCGTGATCTCATGACGGTCCCGTCTTCGGGAAATCTCGTTGCGTGCGGGGCGGGTCGACGTCGAGAACGCGTTGTGAATTTCCCGGTCGCCGCTGCGTCGGACACGCAGCATGAAGCGCAGCGAAGCTGTGACGCTCCAGCCGATCGTGCTCCCGACGGTGCGCGATCCGGCGCTGCCGACCGCATTCGACGCTTGGTTCCAGCGCGCCTGCGCCCGGGACCGCGCGCAACGATTCTCGAATGCGATGGAGCTCGCTGATTCGCTGCGTGCCGCGTTCTCGCATCCCGCCCGTGTCGCCGGTCCGCCGACATCCGCAGACGCGAGCGGAAGAGCGAGCGCGCCTCCCGTGCGTCGACCGACGACGGGCGGGGGGATCTCGAACGCGGTCCCGCCACCGGCCACCCCGGCGTCGCGTGCGAGGTGGATTGTTCCGGCAGCAGGCGTGGCGGTCGCGATCGTCGGCGCGTCGATCGGCGTCATCTACGCGGTGTCACGGGCCGAGCCGACCGCCAATAGCGAGGGCGCCCGCGCGACGAGCCGAGACCGCGACCCGCCGCCGCGCCGGAAGAGGTTGCCAGCGTGAGCGAGACGCCGAGCGCAACGAGCTCCCCATCCAGTTCCGCGAGTGCGCCCACGCCGCCGCTGCATAAGGCAGCGCCGAAACCAGCTTTGTCGACCGCGAAGCAAACGGTCGCTCCAGGCGCGACGGCCGCTGCCCCAACAGCAAGCCCAACGGCAAAGAAGAAGAAGGAAGTGGTCCTTGAATAGGCCCGCGCTGATGATGGCGCGTCCGTTCTGGCAGGCGAGCCCTCGCCAGTGAACCCAGGAAAGCACCGCGTCGTCGCGAGAGCTCCCGGAATCGAGCGCACCCAACAGATCCTCGCGAAGGAACGCGAGCACGAGACGGTAACCCTCTCTCTCGCCGTTGCCGCCGAGAGTGGCGGAGCCGTCGGAGATGAGCCTCGCGCCGCAGCCGGCGAAGAGACGCGCACGAACCCGTTGGTCTACGTCGGCTTCGGCGCCGCTGGCCTGTTCACGGTGACCGCGCTGGGCACACGGGCGGCGGCGCGCAGCGCCAACGAGGAGACCACCAGCGACTGCGCGTCGGACGCCTGCGCGGACGCGAGGAGCCGGAAGTCGACAGCGCTCGTCTTGACCAACGTGTCAGTCGGCCTCGCCGCGGTCGGCATCGGGGTCGGCGTCATCGGGCTGGTCTCGCCGATTCGCGTGTCGAAGGCGACCGCGTCGAACACTCGCGTGAATGCTCATCGATCTCGGTGTGCCCCTCGAACTCGTCTCGCGCTACATGCGCCATGCCGACACGCGCATCACCGAGACGGTCTACGCGAAGGTTCGCGCCGACGATGTACCGGACCGCATCCTCGACGCCATCGATCCGCGGTACGCGAAGACCGCGCACAAGGCTCGCCCCAAGAAGCCGGTCGTCACGACGATCTCGAAGGTGCCGCTCCCCAAGACGGGTCGCGAGACGATGTACCGCGTCGGCGACGTCGAGCGCTCGCTCTCCGGGTGGGCCGTCGCCTCGGGCGTCAGCAAGGCGACGCTTCACTACCGCATCACGACCGTCGGCCTCTCGATGGCGCACGCGATCGAACGCGGCCGGAAAGGTCGAGGATCTAGCCTGGTCAATCGTTCGAACGTTGCCGCACCGGTGCCGCAGACAGGAAGGACTCCCAGGCACTCAGAGGACAAAAACGGAGAGGGGCCCGATGAGGACCCCCACGAAAACCAGCCTATTTCAGCGCGCCCAGGACGATTCGAACGTCCGACCACTGGTTCCGTAGACCAGTGCTCTATCCAGCTGAGCTATGGGCGCATCCCCCCGGTGACGGGACCGTCGTGCGGGGAGGCGCACGTTACCTTTCCGGTTTGTGGTGTCAAGCGCGCGCGTTCGCGGCGTCGATTCGCGCGATCGCGTCCGCGATTCCGTCGGCGTCGGCGCCTGGATCGCGCAGCATCGCTTCGAGTCGCGGGCGTGCCTCGGGGAGCGCTGCGCGCGACACGATCCCCACCGCGACGGTGCGTCGCTCGAAGGAGCGCGCGTCGAGCTCGGCGAGTACGTGCTCGATCGCGCGAGGGTCGCGGAGACGCGCGAGCGCCACCAGCGCTGCGTCGCGCCGCGTCGGATCGCCGAAGCGCGCGCGAAGCCCGAACGCTGCGGCGGTGGCCAGCGGTCTCGCGGCTTCGAGACCGAGCTCTCCTGCGAGCTCGAAGACGGCCTGCACGCGGCGCGGATCGCGCTCTTCCATCTCGCCGCTCATGACGGCGAGCAGCACCGGCGCCGCGCGCTCGTCCGCGGATTCACCGAGCGCGATTGCGCACGCGACGCGCGTGTCGATGGACTCTTCTTCGTCCTTGGCGACGCGCGCGAGGCGATCCGCGACGACCCGCGGGAGCTCGGCCCCATCCGCCTGCTCGGCGCACGCCTCGGCCGCGCGCCCGCGGACCTGCGCGTCGTCGTCGTCGAGCCCTGCGCCGAGCGCGCTCCACACGTCGTCGATCGCCTTTGCGATGCGCGGGAACGCGACCACCGCCTGGTAGCGGACCTCGGGGCGGGGATCGCGGAGCGCGCGTCGGATGCGCTCGGTGGCGCGCGGATCGCCGAGCTCGCCGAGCGCCGTGATGGCGAACTGGCGCACGATCGCGGCGTCGTCGTCGGCGGCGATCAAGAGCGCAGGGAGCGCCTCGTGCGCGTCGAGATCCGCGAGGGAGAGCGCCGCGGCCCCGCGCACGGCCTCGTGATCGTCGCGGAGCGCCGCGGTGAGCGCGCCGACGAGGCGCGCGCGGACCTCGGCATCGAGACCCTCCGCCAGGAGCGGCGCGTGCTCGGCCGCGGCGATCCGCACGCGCACGTCGGAAGACGAGAGATCGCGCACGATCGCGTCGGGAGTACCGGGACGAGCCCGCGCGAGCATCAAGCTCATGGGATGGTGCTCATGGGATCGAGATGGGCGTCGGCACGGCGGTGCCGATGACGCCGAAGAAGTGGTAGTGCGCAGCGTCGTCCACGAGCCGCAGGTCGTAGCGCGCAGCGAGGCTCCGGGCGAACCCCTCGTACCCCTCGGGCGAGAGGTTCGCGCCCTCGGCCGTCACGCGCGAGAGGAGCCAGTCACCCGGGCGCGAGGCGTAGCGATCGGGCGCAGGCAGGATCTCGTGACGCACGACCCGGCCGGTCGCGGTGTCGACGTACACGCGCTCGAGGAAGTCGCGGAAGCGGCTCATCCGCTCGATGGCGAACACCGGCGGGAATCCTCCTCCCGCAGAGAGCACCATCGGCGGACCCGAGGGGCCGACCTGCAGTCGGTCGAGCGCGGCCCCGACGCGTTGAGAGAGCGTCAGCATCGCGTCGGCGACGGCGAGCTGCACGGCGTTCTGCACCTCGGCGATGCGGTTGTCGCCGGCCGGGCGCTGTGCGTACCCGGGCACGCGCTCGGTCCACACGACGCGCGGCTCGCCGCCGCGGAGGTCGACGAGCTCCGCCTTCAGCGTCACGTCGCCGTAGCCGGCGTAGTTGTGCGAGTGGACGTCGACGACGGCGTCGGTCGAGCGGTTCGAGTTCACGACGACGATGGTCTGCTTGTTCGCCGCGAAGTGCGTCCCGTAGAGGTGCTCGATCGAGAGCCGCAGCTCGAAGTCGCTCGGTCCCTTCGCGGTCACCTTCTTCGCGATGCCCTGCGCGGCGAGCGACTGGATCGCGAGCGCACGGAGCTCGGTCGTCGCCTCGGGCGCGGCGGCGAAATCGTTCGTGATGTAGTTGCCCTCGCGGCGGATGTGGACGCCGAAGAGGAAGAACACGAAGAGGCGCGTGCCGACCGTCGCGCCCTCGTGCTCCTCCTTCGGCCGGAGATCGGCGACGCGCGGGATCGAGAGCGTGATCTGCGGGCGACGCGGCGTCTGCGCCGATGCCGTCTCGGGTCCGTAGAGGGTACCTTTGCGGACGCCAGGACCGCAGGCGGTGAGCGCGAGCGTCCCTGCCAGGAGCGCGAGGACGGCGAGGGAGCGCCTGCGCATCACGCGCCCCCCTTCGGCGTCGCCGCGACGGCTTGCACGAACTCGGGATCTGCGGCGAGCTTCTCGGCGAGCGACCAGCCGAGCAGCTTGAGGAACTCGGTGCGGCCGTCGTAGTGCAGCCGACCCTCGACGAGGTAGGTCTTCGCGAAGCGCGGCGTCCCGTTCGACTCGGTCACCTTGAGCGCGACCTCGACGCGGCCCGCTTCGTAGTCTTGCTGCGCCTCCTTCTCGCGGATCTGATCGTGCTGCAGCGCGAGCAGCGTCCCGGTCACGAGCAGGGGATTCTTCGCGCGGATCGGCGCCTCGAGGAGCGACGGGTCGGCGTGGCCCGCGTAATCCTTGAGCACGAAGAGGCCGGACGCGCGCAGGCCGTCGGACACGTGCTCGAAGATCTCGATCGCGCCGTCCTTGAAGAAGTAGGTGCGGACGAGCGGCGAGACCGAGTAGTCCTTCCGGTCGTAGAGCCCTCCGATCGGCTGCGGCGCCGTGGTGTCGAAGCGACCGAGGACGATCACGCGCGTGCCGGCCAGCGCGCGCGGCGAGGGGACCTTCAGCTCGGGGTACTTCGAGAGCTCGATCTCGGTCGAGCGGTGTGGTGTCTGCGGCTGCGAGGACCAGTAGCAGCCGGCCGATGCGGAGAGCAGGCACGCGAGCGAGAGCTGCAGGAGAGCCCGCGCGCTCATTCGTCGTTCTCCGACGATTGGGGCGCGGCTTGCGGCTGGGGCGGAGCGATCCCCGACGGCATCGGCTGCGGATGGGTCGGCGCGGGCGCGCTCACCGGGGCCGCGGCGCCGCTCGTCGTTCCGAGCTTCGCGCCCTGTCCTTCGAGGTGGGCGTTGAAGCGCACGCCGTCGATCGCGGCCGACTGCGCGAACGGATCCTTGCCGCCGGCTTCCTCGTGCACGCCCTTGTCGGAGCGGAAGTGGAAGGCCGCGCCGTAGGCGGGGAAGCCGCCGTGGGTGCCGCCGACGACGGTCGTGTCGCTCGCCTGGAACCCCTGGTAGTCGTACTGGTACGTCGTGCCGTAGGGCGGCGGCGGCTGCCAGGACTTCGGGCCGCAGCCGAGCTGCGCGACGGTCAGCGTGAGAAAGCCCGTCGAAAGGATGAGGATGCGCTTCGACATCGTGCGCTGTTCCTAGCACGATTCTCGTGCACGGTCGGTCGCCCCACGGTAGCGTCCGCGCGTGATTCGGGTCGCGGTCGCCGCTCTGCTCCTCACGCAGCTCGTGACCGTGATGGGCTGTGAGTCGTGCCGACGGCCGAGCGTCCAGCCCGACGCGGGAAGCACGAGTGACGCACCCGCCACTCCGGGAAGCGCGACCGCCGGCGAGACGTTGCTCCTCGAACGCTTCCTCTCCGCGCGTGCTCGCGAAGACGGCCCTCTCGGCACGATCGAGCTCGCGGCGATCGGGCGCGATCGCACCGTGGTCCTCGCGCGTCTCGATGCGAACCTGCGCGTCCGCGAGAAGAAGATCCTCGCGACCGACGTCGAAGCGACCGAGCCGACCGAGATCGCGCTCGTCGGGGACGGCCTCGTCGTGGTCGTCGGGAAGCTCGGCCAGGAGCGCTCGGCGTTCCTCCTCCGCGCGGGGAAACCGCTCCTCCCGATCGGCATCGATCGCTGCCTCCTCCGCGACGGCGTCGCATGGATCGAGCGCGCTGCGGCGACCTTCCGCGTCCGCATCGTGCGCGGCGCCGTCGACTCGACGAGCGCGACCTACGCGGCTCCGGCGGAGAGCGAGGTCCGCGTCGCGTGCGGCCCCGACGCAGCGACCGCGTCGGTGCGCGACGGCGAGCATCTCTCGCTCGTGACGATCGCCGCCGAGGCCGGGGGATCGCCGGCGCTCGCGGAGGTCGAGCGCGAAGAAGAGCTCGACGACGAGCTCCGTGATCGCGTGATCCTCCCGCGCGCGCAGAAGAACGTCGTCGTCCTCCGCATCGGCACCGACTCCGTGCGCATCCGTGAGCTCGACGCGAAGGGGCTCGGCGCGTGGGTGAAGACGAAGAACGCGAAGGGGGGAGACGCCTCGCTCGCGGATGACGTGGACGTCGTCGAAGCCCACGTCGCGCCGAGCGCTGGGGGCGACGTCTTCCTGCTCACGAGCGAGCCGATCGCCGGTCCCTCGTGCCCGGACGGCGATCCGCCGCGTCGGATCGTGCTCCACCGCTACCGCGGCCCGACGAAGACGGACGAGCGCCGACCGATCGTCGAGCTCCCGTGCGGCCTCGACGCGATCCGAGCCCACCTCGAGGCGAACGACACGCGCGCGACCATGTGGTGGACCGAGCCCGTCGACGCGAAGACTTGCACGCACCCCGGCCTCACCACCTCGGCGATCGTCACCGCCGCGAGCGATGCCCCCGGCGCGAAGCGAACGGCGATCCTCGCGGAGGGCGTGTTCCCGCTCGGCGACGGTCGGTTCCTCGCGGTGACGCGGCCGAGCGGCTGCGTGCCGTGGGCTGCGCCCGGCAACGGCGTGCTCACCTGGGCGAAGTAGCCACCGGCTCGGTGCGCGCTCGACGTGGGCGTCTCGGCGTGGGTGGCGTGTC
>JBKJQC010000792.1:0-9393 GCA_046593995.1 Polyangiales bacterium | reverse complement strand
GTCACGGTATCCGCGCCGTTGCCTTTGCCACACTTGTTCTGCCAGCCGGTGCCCTGCTGCTCGATGCCGGCCGCGGCGGGCTCTGGCCCCACACAGTTCGCCGGGGCGTGGGCACCGTGCGCCTTGCCGAAGGTGTGGCCGCCAGCGATCAGCGCCACGGTCTCTTCGTCGTTCATCGCCATGCGCGCGAAGGTCTGGCGGATGTCGTGGGCCGCGGCGAGCGGATCGGGCTTGCCGTTCGGCCCCTCGGGGTTGACGTAGATGAGGCCCATCTGCACGGCGCCGAGCGGATTTTCGAGATCGCGCTCACCGCTGTAGCGCGCGTCGGCGCCGAGCCACACCTTCTCCGCGCCCCAGTACGTGTCGTGATCGGGCTCCCACACGTCCTCGCGCCCGCCGCCGCCGCGTCCGTCCCCGACGCGGTAGGTGCCGGCGCTGTGCCAGGCCAAGCGGATGAACAGCGGGCCGTAGTGACCGAAATCAGCCGGCCACCAGGGCTGCGAGTCGGTCATCAGCGCGGCGAGGTCCGTCTTCAGCGCCGCATAATCGAGGCTCTGGAACTCCTTCCGGTAGTCGAAGTCCGCGCCCATGGGGTTGGACTTGGACGAGTGCTGATGGAGCAACTCGAGCCGAAGCTGCTTCGGCCACCACTCACGATTCGACGTTCCGCGGCCAACGGCGTGATGGAAGGGGCATTTCGATTCGCCGGCCGTCTTGTCGCTACTCATGATCGCGCTCCTTCGGAACGTTCGCTGGTGAGCGTCCGTGTTCGCTGAACATAGGCCCTGCCGACGCGCAGTCCAATCGATTGATTCAACGGGTCCGATAGCTTCCGCCTATCATAGGCGCGTGAGCTACGCGTCCCTCCCCTTCACCCTCCGGCAGCTCCAGTACGTCGTGGCCATCGCCGAGGAGCTTTCGTTTCGGCGCGCCGCCTCGCGCTGCAACGTGTCCCAACCCTCACTCAGCGCGCAGCTCGCCCAGCTCGAAGACGCGCTCGGCGTTCGGCTGTTCGAACGCGCTCACAAGCGAGTGCTGATCACGATGGCCGGGCAGGAGGTCGTCGATCGGGCGAAGGCAGTCCTGCGCGATGCAGACGAGATGGTGGGCGCGGCAAAGCGTGTGAGCGATCCGATGGCGGGAACGATTCGGCTGGGGGTCATCCCGACGATCTCCCCTTACCTCCTCCCGAGCGTCGCTCCGCGGATACGTGCTGGGCTCCCGCGGCTTCGCATCGCCTGGCTCGAAGACAAGACCGACGCGCTGATGAAGAAGTTGGCGGACGGGCAGATCGAAGCTGCCCTCGTCGCGCTCGAGGCTGACGTCGGCGACGTCGTGAAGGAGATCGTCGCGACGGACCCGTTCTTCGTCGTCACGCTCCCGGAGCATCCGTTCGCAAAGAAGAAGACGCCCGTGTCCGAAGCGGACCTTCGTGGACAGGAGTTGCTCCTCCTCGACGACGGGCACTGTTTCCGCGAACAGGCGCTCGAGGCGTGCAGTCACGCGCGCATTCGGGAGGGTGAGTTTCGCGCGACGAGCCTGACGACGCTCATTCAGATGGTCTCGGGCGGCGCGGGGATCACGTTGATCCCGGGTCTCGCCGTGAAAGCCGAGGCAACGCGCGCTCGCCTCCACGTGCGCCGGTTTCGAGCGCGGTCCGCCCATCGGACCATTGCCCTCGTTTGGAGAAAGGGTACCTCGGCAGAGCCCGCGCTTCGAGCAATCGCCGCCATCCTTCGGCAGGCCTACCCTTCGACGTCATCGGCGGAGCGATCGTAGGTCGCGACGCCCAGCGGAAGAGGCGACCGCCGCCGCGGGCTCACCAGGGGCTCGGCGAGCAGACGTTCGCCGTGGGATTGCAGCCAGTGAAGCCGAGCGACTTGCAGTCGACCTTCTCGATCTTGCCGGCGTTGCAGACCACGAGGCTGTTGCCCTCGCAGCTCGGCCGGCTCGAGAGCATGGGATTGCACTCCGTGGCGAGGCCACAGAAGGCGACGTCGCTCCCTTCGATGGTGCCGCTCTGGCAGGTGAAGCCTGTTCCGATGGTGGCGCAGTCGAACGTCGCTTCACCACCGTTCGAGCAGATCTTGAGGTTCGCTCCTTCGCACGCGATGCCGTTACGCAACGAGATGCTCAGTGTGGTCGTCCTCGCGCTCGTGCACGCGGGGCCGGTGCCCTTGCACGAGGCGACGGTCGAAGGCCCTGATCCCTGCGTCGCGCACACCATTCCGAAGTCGGCGCATTTCAGACCGTGCCTCAGGCCTTTGCTGCTGCAGGACGTCGGCGCGCCGCCGTCGCACGACCTGACGAACGTCGTGGTATCGCACGCTGGCAGGCTGGCGGCACACTCGTCGCCTCTGCACTCCAAGCCATACCGACCGCAGTCGACACTGAACGTCAGCGGAGCGTCACACCCCGTGGCCACGGTGCCGGAGCATCCGTCGGCGCAAGCGCCTCCCGAGTTGTCGACGCTGATGCCGAGGCAGTCTTGCACCGCTTGGCAGCCATTGGTCTTCGTGGCGAGACACTCGATGCCACCGCGAGAGAACTTGGCGTCGAACGGGTCGGAGTCGATGTCGTAATACGTGCCGGCGAGCATCCGGTTCGTGCGGTCGTCCGGGATGCAGCTGCCTTGAAACACCGCGGCACGCACGGCCTTCGCCGGGTCGAGCGGCTTCCCGTAGTTCGGCGCGCCGACGGGTGCGCCGGGGGCCGCCGACGACGAGCTGCACGCCGCGAGGACGATGACGCCGAGAAGCAGGCTGGTTCTCATCTGGTTTCACGGTACGAGGCGTCGTTGGATGCGCTCCATGGTCATTGCGTCGGCGAGCTGCGGGTGCGGCGACGCGTCGCGAGGAGCGCGAGGGCGAGCGCGCTCCACGCGACGAGGGGGCCGCGCGCGGGGCGACCGCTCGACGCACATCCTCCAGCGTCTTCACTCGCCTGTGCGCGTGCGCTCTCGCAGCGGCCGACGTTGCACACGTGCCCGACCGCGCAGTCGTCCGTGGCGGCGCAGACCTGGACGCACGCGCCGGTCTTGCAGCGCGTGACGCCGCACTCGGTGCGCTTGCCGTCGGGCTCGATCACCGCCGCCCCATCGTCGCTGCAGACCGCGAGGACCGGCTCGCACTTCGCATTCACGCAGGTGAACTTCGGCGCGCAGTCGCTCGCCGACGCGCAGGTGGTCTTGCAGCGCGTGGTCCCCTCGCAGGCGAAGCCGTTGCAGCCCTGCGGCGGAGACCCGACGCACGCGCCCGTCGCATCGCAGGTGCTGAGGGACTGCGTCGCGGCGGCGCATGCCGCGCTGCACTCCTTGCCGATGGGATACGTGCACGTCGCGCCGTTCACACCGTCGCACGTACCGCTGCAGGTCGTTCCCGTGCCGCCGCATGCACCGTGCCCCACGCGCGGTGCGCCGCCGATCACCTTGCACGTCCCCGGGGTGTCGTTGCACACCTCGCAGCCCCCGGTGCACGCCGAGTTGCAGCACACGCCGTCGGCGCAGAACCCGCTCACGCACTCCTTCGCCATCCCGCAGGACGCGCCGAGCGCGCGCTTGGTGCTGCACGTCGAAGCGCTCGTGCAAAACGAGCTCGCGGCGCAGTCGCCGTCCGCGGTGCAGGTCCTCGCGCACGCCGTGCCCGCGCAACCGTACGGCGCGCACGCGACGACCGCGTCGATGCACTCCGCCGCGTCCCCCTTGCAAGTCTTCCCCATCACGCTCGCCGCAGCGCAGGTCGTCGGGCCGCACGACGTACCGACCTTGGCGAACGATCGACAGCTCCCCGCGCCATCGCACAGGCCGTCGGCCGCACAGGCGCCCGCGCCGACCGTGCAGCCGGAGCGGGGGTTGGTGTCGGCGGCGACCGAGCCGCAGGTTCCGTCGGCGCCGCTCCCCTTCTTCGCCTGGCTGCATGCCCGACACGGCCCGACGCAGGCCTCGTTGCAGCAGACGCCGTCGACGCAGGCGCTCCCCGTGCACTCGAGGTTGCTCGCGCAGGCCGCGCCGAGATCCTTCGAGGGCGCGAGGCGATAGACGTACGCGGCGCCCGCATCCGGCTTCGTCGTCACGTCGGCCACCAGTGCAGAGACGAGCACCGCGTCGCCGGCCATCGCCAGCGCGTGACCGAACTCGTCGTTCGCGGCGCCGTCGAAGGCGACGAACCTACGCTGCTCGGTCCAGGTCGTGCCCACTCGCTGGAACGGGTATGCGGCGCCCGCGTTGTTCATCCCGGCGGCATCGACCCGCGACGCGCCGATCGTGACGACGTCCCCGCTGATCGCGACGCTCTCGCCGAAGAGATCGGCGCCGACCGCGTCCGACGCAACCAGCTTTGCCTGCTGCGTCCACGTCGCGCCGCTGCCGGTGAAGACGTACGCGGCACCCGCTCCGATCTTGCCGGAGTGGCTCGCCTCGAACGCGCCGATGACCGCCGACGAGCCGTCGATCGCGACCGCGGTGCCGAAGTTGTCCCCCACCTGCGCGTCGGCTGCGTGCAGCGTCGTCTGCAGCGTGAAGGTGCTGACGTTGGTGCGCGCGTAGACGTACACCCCGCCGGAGTCGACCTTGCCGCCGCCATCGTGGGTACGCGCGCCGACGAGGAGACGATCCGGTCCGAGGGCGAGCGCGCACCCGAACTGCTCGGCCACGGTGGTCGCCACGGGGGGCGAGAGGGCGTCGACATAGCTCCACGTGGAGCCGCTCCGTTGGTAGACGAACGCGGTGCCCGATACGGCCGCGCTCGGTCCGCTGAGCGCAGAGCTGACGACGATGACGTCACCCTCGATCGCGACGCGATGGCCGACGCCCCCCTTCGTGGCCGCGCCGGTCGGTGGGAGGAGCTTCTGCCGCTGCGTCCACGTCGTCCCGGTGCGCGTGAACACGTACGCCGCGCCGGTGTCCGTCGTGCTCGGCGGATCGACGTCTCGCGCGCCGACGACGATGGTGTCTCCGGCGACCGCGACCGAGTAGCCGAACTGATCGTTCGCGACGCCGTCCGACGCGACCAGCTTCTGTTCGAGGGTCCACGTACTGCCGCTCTTCACGAAGACGTACGCGGCGCCGGCGTTGTTCTTCCCGCCGGTGTCGTGCGCGTTCGCGCCGATCACCGCGGTCGTCGCGGTCATCGCCACCGACACGCCGAACTGGTCGTACGCCGCGCCTCCCGAAGCGGTCAGCCGCGCGCCGTCGGCGGCGTAGAGAATGGGCGACGACGCGCGCTCGAGCGGCGCCCGGTGCGCGTCGCCGGCCGACGTGCACTGCGTGAGGAGGACGCATGCAGCGATGCCGGCGAGTCGCATGACTCGATGTCACACTGCATTCGGCGGCCCATCAAGCGGGCACGGGACGCGCGTCGGCCGGGCGCACCGCTCAGCGCGCTAACAGCTCGACCTGCGGTAGGCGCGCCACAGCTCGAGGATCGTTGCTTGCTTTTCGGCCGTGCGATAGCTCGCGTCGCCACCGCCGAAGACACCGATCGCCGCCTCATCGCTGGTGAGCGACGCGCACGCGCCGGACAGCGTCGCGAAGAAGAGATCGATGACGACGCGTGGCGTGAAGAACGGGTAGACGCCGGCGTTCTTCAGGTCGTTGCCGCTCGTGTCTTTGGGCACCTCGAACCGCGAGTGCGCGGTCAGGATGTAGTAGTCGACGAGCGCCGCCGCCGAGGAGGGGCAGAACGTCTTGACCTGGACGTCGACCGACGCGATCTCGGCTGCGGTCGCCATGAATCCCGCTTCGGTGATGGCCTTGTGCAGCCGAGCACGCATCTTCGAGGTGTAGCCGACATCCGCGCACGGGTGGAAGTTGGACATGTGCACCGGTGCCAGGCCGTACTGGTAGCTGTAGCGCGCCTTCGGCGTGTTCCAGCAGGTTGTCGACTTGTCGTAGGAGTTCTCGTTGCAGCGATCGTTGAAGAACGCGACCTTCGCTCCGGCGCCCTCGTAGATCATCAACGACAGCATCCCGCCGAGCGTCACCTTCGCGCCGCACGCCTGCAGCGTCTTGGTCTGCGCGGCGATCCGCGCGAACGATGCGTCGCGAAGGGCGCCGAGCTCCGCGCCGTTGTCGCGGTCGAAGTACTTCTTGAAGAAGCCGTACTCGCACGCGGTGCCGGGCGGGTACGGCGGCGCGTCGGTGACGGCATCGGCGACGTCGGCGACGACGACATCGGGCGCGGCGGAGTCGACGGCGGAGTCGACGGCGGAGTCGACGGCGGGCATCGTCGTCTCGGTCACCACCGCGACGTCCTCGACGATCGCTTCGGTTGCCGCATCGTCGAGGACGACCGCCGGGTCGTCGACCGACCCGCTGCACCCGGTCAGCACCACGAGCGTCAGCATCCAGCGCGTCACGGCGCGACCCCGGACACCGACTGCATGATCGCGTCGAAGTCGGCGCTGTGTCCGTGGAAGTCGACGACGTGCTCGTCTGCGAGCTCGGACGCCTCGACCATCAGCGGCGCGACGGTGCTACCGATCGCGTTCTCGGAGACCGCCCACGCGCCGGCCGGCGGGTCCCAGGCCTTGCCACTGTCGTAGAAGAAATCGCGAATGGTTGGATTGTACCAGCCGGTGCCGCCGTTCGAGGGGCTGCGCTGAATCTGGAAATGCAGGTGGGCGCCGCACGCCCAACCGCTCTGACCGGAGTAGCCGAGCAGCGCGCCTCGCTCGAGGCGCTGGCCGACCGAGACCGTCACCGACGAGAGGTGGAGATAGAGCGACTCGTAGCCGTTGCCCTGATCGAGGACGACGTAGTTCGCCGCCGATGCATACGCGCTCGAGCAACCACCCGTTCTGCTGTTGCCTTTCACCAGCCTGACGACGCCGACGTGCGCAGCGCGAAGCGGCGTGCCGCTCGGCATCCCGAAGTCCCACGCCCACGCGCCGTTGCCGGTGTGACTTCCGCCGTTGTGGCCCTGGGTCACGGTGAAGCCCTTGCCAGCCGTCCACGGGAGGAGGTTCATCACGCCACGCGAGGCGGTCGCGCGCTCGAGGTACGCGCCGTGACACCACCCGGTCGTGCCGGCGTGACGCACGTTGTAGAAGCCGTTGTTCGGCGCGGACGAGACGACGGTGACCGATGCTCCGGCCGCGATCACATGGTGGATCACGTAGCCGGTGCCGGCGCCCGTGCGCAGGTTCAACGGGTCGGTCGTCCGCAACGTCGTCCCGACGGCGATCGACGCGGTGATGCTCTGGGCAGCGACGACCGTCTCGTCGGCGCCGACGAGCTCGTCCTCCGAACCGTCGGCGGTACACGACGCAATCGAGAGAAGGGCAACACAGGCGAAGTGGCGGGCCATCGGTACCTCCGTGGGTGACACGCCTCGAACCATTGCGAGCGGTCGGCCAACGGTTTTGTGCGGAGATTTCGGCGATGTTCATGCTTCGCCGTTCTCTTGTCGTGACGAATGCGGTCCCCATCCCCCTAAAACAAGCGGCAGGCTCCCGTGCCCGTGGCACGACGACTTCTGTGAGGTCCGCGACGGCGTCGCGCTCGCTACTTGGTGCAGGCGCGCATCGTCACGCGGAAGTTCATGTAGTCGGCGATCAGCGTCGCGACGTTGCCGTTCATCCTGAAGTAGGTCTGACCGGCCGGTTTGGCGAAGCTCGAATAGAGCGTGAACGCATGTCGATTCCCGGTGTAATGGAGGCGAATCCACATCGGGACCGACGGGCTCACGACCTTCCCGCCCGTGATCGGAAAGACGTTCCAGCCGTCCGTGATGGAGAGCGCCGGCAGCTTGCCGGTCCCGATCGGCGTGGGGGTCGGATCGCCCGGCGCGCCGGCCAACACGGTGACGACCACGTCGCCCACGGTGCTGCCGCACGGGCTGCACTCGCACGTGACGCCGTTGCGCACCATGTTGAGCGCGACGTTCGTGACCATTCCCTGCCGCGGCGCCACGAACGAGACGGCCTTGTCGTACTCGACGCACAGGCCGTTCTCGCGCCTGTCGTTGCTCTCGTTCTTGGGGTCGACGATCGTCATCTCGTCCGGCGTGCGACAGACGGTCGTGCGGTCCGCTTGACACTCGTAGCGCGACGTCGCGCACAGCACGCCGCAGTACGAGTCCTTCGCGGGCGCCGCCTCGACGCAGGTGACCGACGCCTTGTCGGCGCTGCACGTGTACTTCCCACATGCGCCGCAGTCGTTGCCGGGCGTCTCGGTCAGTGATCCGCAGCCCGTACACGCGTTGCGCGGGCCGCCGCCGATGCAGGAGACCTTCTCGGTCCCCTCGCACTTCCAGATGCCGGGGCACTCGGTGCCGATGTTGCAACTCGTGCCGGGCACGTTGGAACCGAGATCCGCGCAGCCGCCACACTTGTTGTTCGCGGCGGTGCCGTTGCACTTGATGGCGTCCGTCCCGTCGCAGACCGCGTTGCCGCAGCTGCCGCCGCACGGCTTGCCGGGGTCGACCGGAAGCGGCGCACACCCGCCACACAGGTTCGTCTCCGGGTTCTTGCAGACGACCTTGTCCGCGCCCTCGCACTGATTTCGACCGCACATGCCGCACGGCGTGAGCGGCTTCGGGCTGAGCACCGCGCACCCGCCGCACTCGTTGGGAACGCACGTCTCGAGGTTCGCGTCCTCGCTCGGAAAGACGAGCCCGTCGCGTGCAACGGCGTCGCCGGGCGAGACCGACGCGTCGTCGAGGAACTCGTAGACCGGGAATTTGCAGCCGAGCGCACCGAGCAGCAGCAGCAGCGTGAGCCGTGGGCGTCGGTCGCTCATGACTTGTCTCTCGTTCGCGTCGGTACGCCGTGACGCTTCGCGAGCTCCGCCAGATACTTTCTATCCATCTGCGCCTCGCGTGCCGCAGCGGAGACGTTGCCACCGTGACGACCGAGAAGCCACTCGGCGTACACGCGTTCGAAATGCGCTTCGACGCGCGCGCGGCTCGTGCCGTAGTCGACGCCGGCGCGGAACGAGAACACCTCGTCGTCGCCCACCGGCCGGAGCAGCTCGTCCGACGTGAAGTCCACGAGCTTCAGCTCGCGCGCGCGGCTGTTGGCCGCAGCGATCACCGACCGTTCGAGCACGTTGCGGAGCTCGCGCGCATTGCCCGGCCAGTCGTGCGTGCGAAGAGCGCCGAGCGTCCGGGCGGAGACATAGAGGGAGCCGCCCCCGAGCTCGTTCAGGAACATCCGGACGAGCGCCGCGATGTCATCGGTTCGCTCGCGAAGTGGCGGCACGCGCACCGGCACGACGGCGAGCCGAAACCAGAGATCTTCGCGGAAGCGACCGCGACGAACCTCCCGCGCCAAATCGCGCGTCGTCGCCGCGACGATGCGCGCATCGGCTGTGAGCGTGGCCGCGCCGCCGACGCGGCGAAACGTGCGCGACTCCAACACGCGCAGGAGCTTCGGCTGCAGATCGAGCGGCAGCTC
>JBKJQC010000571.1:0-3229 GCA_046593995.1 Polyangiales bacterium | reverse complement strand
CTTGGTCCTCGGCGTGAGGCAGGTCGAAGAGCCGCTCGAGCTCTCCGTCGCGCTGCTGGACGACCGTGTCACCCTTGTGCGAGAGCGCGCCGCGGAGCCGGAACAGCCGGATGGCACCGTCGAGGGACATCGTCGGCCCGGCGAGGACGAGGAGATCGTCACCGACGAAGCTGAGCTCTCGGATCCCGAGGCCGTCGAGATCGAGGAACAGCTTTCGATACGGCGCGCGCCCCTTCTTCCGCACGATGTCGAGCTCGGACCGCTTCTCCTCGAGGTCGAGCACCAGCAGCACCGCGTACCCGCGCAGCACGGGACCGCGCAGCCCGAGGACCACGGACGGACCGCACACCGCGAGCCCCTCGATGTCGAAGCCGTTGTCCTTCGAGGGGAGGTTCATCCTGAGGAAGGGGCCGAGGTGCTCGTCGTCGCACAGGGCATCGAGCAGCGGATTCGACGGCGCGCCGTCCCGCTCGGTGCGCGCGAGCTGCTGCGCGCCCTTCGTCGACGGAGAACGTCCGCGCCGCCCCTTCGTCAGCGGCAGCCGAGCGAGCACGTGACGGTTCTCGGGCTTCTCCACGGTGGCGAGGCGCTCGACGTCCTCCTTGGCGCTCTTCCCTTTGGGCTTCTTCCGCTTCGAGCTGTGCGATCCGACCACCCAGAGAGCGCCCTCGTTCAACGCCAGTCCCTCGATGTCGATCTCGTCGTCTCCCGCCGCCATGCCGAGCGAATCGGCGATTCGGAAGCGCTCGTGCTTCCCTGCGATGCGCGGATCCTCCGGCGACAGACGCTCGAGGAAGCCACGCTCGTCGCTCGCGACCCACAAGTGGTCCGCCCCGTCGCGCGACGCGGCCGAGAGGTTCTGCGGCGTGTCCGCGTCCTCGTCGGGCAACGAGAAGCGGAGCAGGAGGCGACCGAGCAAGTGGGGGTGGTGCATCTCGTCCCTTCGTCACGTGTCGTGGAACGCGCGCTCGACGATGGCGGCCAGCGATCCACGCTGGGAGTGCACCGACCGTGCGAGCGCGAGCTGAGACCGAGCGCGCACGATGTTGTGCGCCGTGCGCGTCGGAAAGCGCGACGGGTCCCAACCGAAGTATCGATCCTCGAGCGCGTCGAAGGCGAAGCGCGACGACAGCTCCGTCGCGATCGTCTCGAAGCCGGGGACGATGCTGCCGATCTCCTCGCGGGAGAGCAGGCCGTGCGCGGTCGACGCGTATCCCTCGATCGCGGCGGTGAAGATCTCGACGTCGGCGCGTACTTCGTCGGCGCTCTCGCCACGCGGGTTGCACCAGGAGCGGAGCGCGTCCCCCATCTCGATGGCGATCGTCCCGTGCTGGAAGGTGTCGAGATCGAGCAGCGCGACAGGCCGCGAGAGATCGTCGGCGAAGAGCACGTTGCTGATCTTCAGATCGCCGTGGATGATCCGCGTCGGCGTGGCAGGAATGGCAGGAAGTGGGTGCGCGAGGATCGCCTCGGCGATCGGCCGCACCTCGGCGAACGCCGGGTGCGAAGCGTGCGTCGTCAGAGCGTCGCGCAGGCGCGCGAGGTGTGCAGGCGTGTCGTGCGCGCCCGGCCGCGTGAAGTGGAAGACGTGCGAGAACCCGTCGATCGCGCGGTGGAACCGGCCGACGAGCGCCGCTGCGCCGTGGGCGAGCAGCGGTCGGTCCACCTTCCCTACGGTGGTCCCTTCGAGGAAGGTGAGCGCGCGCCACGCCAGGCCTTCGTGGTCGACCCACGCGCGCGCGTCCTGCGTGCGGATGATCCGCGGCGTCGGGACGCCGTGGGTCGCGAGGTGGGCGGTGATCGCCTCGATGTCGAGGTTGACCTCGCCGCGGAACGTCGGATGTTGTCGCTGGAGCACCAGCGCCGGGACGCCGTCGTGGTGGGCGCGGAACGTGCGGTTGATGAGGCCGATCGAGATCGGCTCGAAGCTCGCGCCTTGCAGCCCGTAGGCGCGCACCACCTCGTCGGGCGGCGCTTCCTCGAGAGCGACCACGTCAGGCACCGCGGGAGACTGCCACGGCCCTATCTCGCCGAGAAGGCTCCCCGGAAGGCGTACCGAGACGTGAGAACATGGCGCCGTGTCGAGCTATGACGCCCTCCCGTACACCAGCGTCGCCTACCCACGCACGCACCCCGATCACCTCCACGCGATGGCGAGGCTCTTCGCGGTTCGCACGCGTGAGGTCGAGACGTGCCGCGTGCTCGAAATCGGGTGCGGCGCAGCGGTCAACCTGCTCGCGATGGCCGCCGGTCTGCCGCGCGCGACGTTCGTCGGCGTCGACCCGTCCGCGGGCGAGATCGAGCGTGGCCGAGCATCGGCAGAGGCGACGGGGCTGACCCACGCGACGCTGCACGTCGGCGACGAGAGCAGCGCTCTCCTCGCATCCGCGGGACCGTTCGACTTCGTCATCACGCACGGCGTGGTGTCGTGGGTCGCGCACGACGTGCGCCAGCGGATCCTCGAGCGGATCGGCGCGCTCCTCGCGGACGATGGCGTCGCGTACGTGAGCTACAACGTGCACCCCGGGTGGCATCTCCGCGGCGCGGTCCGCAGCGTGCTCGTCCATCACGCACGACACCCGTCGCGCGATCCTTCGCCCCGAGGACAAGTCGCAGCAGCACGCGAGCTCTTGTCGTGGCTCTCCCAGCGCGTGGCGCGCGACGCCGGGCCCTGGCGCGCGGTCCTCGACGACGAGATCCAACGACTCGCGGTCGCCGACGACACGTACCTGTTCCACGAGCACCTCGAAGCCGACAACCACCCGCTGTGGTTCCGCGAGCTCGCTGCGGAGGCCTCGAGCGCAGGGCTCTCGTTCCTCTGCGAGGCGGAGCCGGCGGCGACGCTCCGCAAGAGGGCCGCGCCGCGTGCGCACGCGAGCTTCGCGGAGATCGCCGGGAGCGACGATCCCATCGCCATCGAGCAGTATTTCGACTTCGTGCGCGGCCGGAGCTTCCGCTCGTCGCTCTTCGTC
Source organism: Polyangiales bacterium (assembly GCA_046593995.1). Classification (GTDB taxonomy): domain Bacteria; phylum Myxococcota_A; class Polyangia; order Polyangiales; family JADJMO01; genus JALHOE01. Next base: position 257 of record JBKJQC010000571.1, on the reverse strand, counting down.
CGCGCGGGTCACGCGCGGCGCGAAGCCGACGGACGCGATCTGGTCGACCTCGTCGCCGCGTCGCCCGGCACCGACCTCACGATCGGAACCCCCGACGTCGAGCACGCGTTGGCGATGCTCGCGGCAGCATGGCCGGACGGTCTCGGACTATCAGACCTCGATCCTGCCGATCCTGCCACGCTGGCCGACCACCTCGTTCCGCTGCACGCGATCGGCGTCGTCGAGCTCCGCGCGCGAGGTGGAGCCGACGCGCGCGG
>JBKJQC010000384.1:0-11373 GCA_046593995.1 Polyangiales bacterium | reverse complement strand
GGTGCTGTCGCGGAGTCCGCGTGTGCGACCGTGTCCGATCTCCGTCGCGAGGGCGGCGAGCCGCTGCTCGGCCTCGTGCAGGTGGTCGTCCTCCGTCCCTTCCCCGGCGCGCAGATCGTGAAGGCGGTCGGTCGCGCACGCGCCGTGGCGGTCATCGAGCGCGCCGACGAGCCGCTCGCGCAGTCGAGTCCGCTCACCGTCGAGGTGAAAGCTGCGTTCGCGGACGCGCTCACCTGGGCCCCGGGCTACCCCGGCATCGGCCGCATCCCGCTGATCTTCTCGGCGTGCATCGACCCGTCGGTCGACGAGGCGACCTCGGGTCAGCTCCTCGCGATCATCGACAACGTCTTGCAAGGCGATCAGGCGCGGCGTTCGTTCCGCGTCGCGCGCGCCGGCGAGCAGGGCGAAGGGGTGCTGCTCCCTGCGGCCGATCGACGCGTGCACCCCGACGACGGCGTGACGCTCCGCTGGTCAGGCGATCCAAACCTGCTCCTCCACCTGCTCACGGATCTGTACGGCGGCTACGTGCGCGCGACGCCGCGGCACGTCGGGGAGGGGGACGAGCTGTTCGACGTCACCTTCTCGCCCACGCCGGTTCGCGCGCACCACGGCGCGTCGGAGCTCGACGTCGTGGTCCTTCACGGCACGCTCCAGGGGGGGGGAGGGGGCCGCGCCGAGGCGAACGAGCTCGAAACGCTCGCGCTCCTCCGCGAGGGTGGAGTGGTCCTCGCCGTCGCCGACGACGGCCCTTCCGAGAAGGTCTTCGCGCGGCTCTCCGCGGCCGTGCAGGCCGAGGCCCGCGCGCGGGCTGCGCACATCTTCGCCGTCGGCGGGACGGGCACGCTGCCGCGGGATCGTGCTGCGGTCGTCGCCGGGGCGCTGTTGCGCGCAGTCCCCCCCGAAGGGCTCGACCGCGCCGAGATCCTCGCGGACGCGGAGCGCGCGCTCTCCGCCGCCGTTGCGCCTGCCGACGTGCGCCCCGTGCTCGACGCGCTCGCTCGCGGTCTCGAGACGACGCTCGAGCTCCCGCGCGCGTGACGCGAACCAGCGTCCTTCGCGCACGCGACGTGACGGTCGCGCACGCGGAGCGCACCGTCCTCCGCGGAGTGTCGCTCGACATCGAGCCGGGCGAGATCCTGGTGATCGTCGGCCCGAATGGCGCCGGGAAGACGACGCTCCTGCGCGCGCTCTCCGGCATCGCAGCCCTCGCCTCGGGAGAGATCACCGTGGCCCAGGGCGCCGATCACCTGTCGATCCGCGCCCTCTCGCGTCGTGACATCGCGCGGACCATCGCGGTCGTACCGCAGGACGTCCCTTCGGCGCCGGGCTTCACCGTACGCGAGGTGGTCGCGATGGGCCGCGCCCCGCATCAGGGGGCGTGGTTGCGCGCCGGCCCCGAGGACGAACGCATCGTCGACGAGGCGCTCGTGCGGTGCGCCGTCTCGGAGCTGTCGGAGCGACTGTTCTCGGCGCTCTCGGGTGGAGAGCGGAAGCGCGTCCTCGTCGCGCAAGCGCTCGCGCAGACGGCGCAGGTGCTGCTCCTCGACGAGCCCACGGCGTTCCTCGATCTGCGCCACGCACTCGCGCTCTTCGATCTGGCTACCGAAGAGGCGCGCCGCGGCACCGCGATCGTCGCGGTCGTTCACGATCTCGCGCTCTCGGCGCGCATCGCCGACCGCGTCGCGTTGCTCTCCGAGGGCGCGCTCGTCGCCGTCGGCAAGCCGGACGACGTCCTCCGCGAGGATCTCCTCGAACGAGCGTTCGGCGTCCCGATCGTCCGCCTGAGAGACGAAGCTCACGGACTCGACGCGTTCGCTCCGGCCCGCACTCCCGTGAGCAAGACACGCTGACTTTCGGTACACTGGCCGAAGCGTGCGCCCGAACCGCGTCTTCTTCCCTCAAGCGCTCCTCGACACGCTCATCGCAGACGAGCGCGTCGACATCACCGGAGACGTGCTGCTGCTCCGCGATCAGGGGCGGCGCTACACGATCAGCGAAGGCGTCCACGTCTTCCGCGACGCCTCGGGCGGAGGCGACGCCGCAGGGCTCGTCGGCCACGTGAAGACGCGCGAGCAGCTTTCGGAGATCGGCGCAGAGGTCTTCGAGAACTCGATGATCCTCGGTGACGAGGCCTACGACGTCGTGCCCGGGTTCATCGGCGAGCCGGTCGGGGCGCCGACGCCGAAGAGCCCGCACGCCGAGCACAACGAGGAAGATCTCCTCGCGCAGTTCCTGCTCAAGAATCTGTAGACTGCGACATATCGACGCCGCGCACGACGAGCCGCGTCCCCGCGACGAGCCACCGTTCCCCCGAGAGCACGAGCGGCGCGATCTCCGCGGAGGCAAGCGTGTCCGCGAGCACCAGTGCCACGCGAGAGAGGCGCACGAGCACGTCGATCAACCCGCGGCCGGCGGCGACGTCGAGCTCGGGCAACGCCTCGCGTCCATCGAAGCGCGAGAGCACCTGCGCTGCGGCCGCCGCGTCGCCCGGTGGGGCGACGAGGAGCGGACGAGTGAGCCGGCGCCCGATGGGATCGTCGAGCTCGATGCGCAGCCGATCGGCGGTGCGATCGAGCAGCAGGCGCAGCCGAATCGAGTGCGCGACGTGATGGGCGATCGTGACGCCGAGGGTGCGCGCGGCCGGGGCGATGCGGCGCACCTCGCGCGACACGGTGCGGAAGGCTTCGCGCACCTCGCCCGGCGTGCGGAGCTCGAGGGCTCCGAAGCGCGCATCGTCGATCGCCGAGACGTCGGGGCTCGCGACGCGCAGATCGACGGGGTAACCGAGCACGCGCGCGTGCGCGGCAGCGCGCGCGGCGTTCTCCGCGAGACGCCACGGTGCGGCATGGATGCCGAAGGCTTCGAGCACGCGTCGCGACGACGGGTCGCTCAACGTGCGGCTCGGGCCGAAGGTGATCGCGCGGGCGCGCTCCTCGGCGCCCGCGGGGAGCTCGACCTCGGACGCGACGCGCACGCGCCGCAGTCGCGCGCTGCGGAGGGCGGCCCGCGCCTCCGGGGCCTCGCCGAGATCGATCGGCAGCCGATCGCGAAGGACGAGCAACACTCGGCCATCGGCCTCCTCGCGGAGGAGCGTCGCGCTCTTGCTGCTCGCCTTGCCGACGAGGCCAGCCAAGGCGGCACGGACTCGATCGGTGGCCGTGTCGGCGAGGTCGAACGGACCATCGATCGACGCGAGCACCTCGCCGCGGAGGAGATGCGCGATGGTCTCGTCGGGTCCGATCACCAGACGGGGCGCGCCGTCGCGCAGACGCACGTCGATGCCGAGGCGCGCGCCGGCCGCGACGACGCTCGGTGCGAGCGCGCCGTCTGCCACGTCGAGCTCGAGGACGAGCGGGCGCTTTGCGGATGCCGTCTTCGGTCGCGAGCCCTCACGCGACGAGCCCTCACGCGACGAGCCCTCACGGGACGCGGGCGCACGCGCGGCGCGACTCACGCGGCCCCTTGCGCCGCCGTGGCGCGATCGATGTCGTCGCGGAACCGTCGGGCGATGGGGGACGTCCGCGGATCGACGGCCGCCTCGCCGAGCAGGGCGCGCGTCGCCGCGCACACGCATGCCTCGAGGCCGGCGAGATCGTAGCCGCCCTCGAGTACCATCCCGACGGGCGCGCCGAGGTCGTCCGCGGCGCGCGCGATGCGAGAGACGATGTACGCGAACCCGGCGGGCGTGACGTTCATCGACGCGAGCGGATCGCCCGCGAACGCGTCGAATCCGGCAGACACGAGGACCACGTCCGGGCGGAACTCCGCGAGCGCGGGCACGATCGCGCGATCGGTCGCTTCGGCGTACACGGCGTCGTCGGCGCCCTCCGACAAGGGAACGTTCACGGTCGTCCCTTCACCGCTCCCTTCGCCCCGCTCGCGGACGTCGCCGGTGCCCGGATAGAAGGGGTACTGGTGCGTCGACACGTAGAGCACGTCGGGATCACGCCAGTAGATCGCCTGCGTCCCGTTCCCGTGGTGCACGTCGATGTCGACGATCGCGACGCGCTTCGCACCTGCGACGCGCGCCGCCTCCGCCGCGACGGCCACGTTGTTCAGCAAGCAGAACCCCATTGCCTTGCCCGGGAGCGCGTGATGGCCGGGCGGTCGCACGAGCGCGATGCCGCGTAGCGCCGCCCGTCGGGCGAGCGCGTCGCCGAGCGCGCCCGTCCCGCCGGCGGCCCGGATCGCCGCGTCGATGGACCGCGGGGCCACGTACGTGTCGGGATCGAGCATCCCGCGCGCGCCGCGGAGCGCCGTCAATCGATCGAGATACGCGGGCGTGTGTACGCGCTCGAGGAGCGCGCGATCGGCGTCGACGGCCGGGAGCTGCTCGGAGGTCACCCGCGCCGCGCGCAACCCCGCGCGCGCAGCATCGAGTCGCGCGGGCCGCTCGGGGTGGTTCGCGCTCGCTTCGTGGAGATCGAAGAGCGCGTCGTCGACCACCAGGACCCTCTCCGCCATCGTCCCGGGACTCTCCCCTGTTCGCGTCCGGGCGTCATCCGAGTGGGGGCGAGCGGGCCCGCGTCTCCCGTGGAATCGCGGTCGGCCCGGCGCCCGATCCTACTGGGGACCCTACTGGCCGAACCTTGCCGAGCTCGACGGCCGTCTGATAGCGTCATCGCGGCTCGTGAGCCTTTCGTGCGTACGCGTCCGTTTTTGCGCAACGCGAAGAGGCAGCGTCGAGATTGCGTGGCGTCGTTCGATCGGTGAAGCATGCGCCTGAAGATCATCCTCCCGAACGTCATCATCGTGCTGCTCGTCGGGCTGCTCTCGTACGTGGTCGTGCGCCAGCGCCTGAACACACTCGAAGATCCCACGTCGGTGAAGGCATCGACCGAGCGGGCCGCAGTCGGCGCTGCCGCCGTCCTCCAGGTGCAGCTGCTCCGCGCCGAACGCTGGCTCGCCGAGAAGGGCGGGACAGAGGTCCTGCGTGAGCGCCTTGGTACGATTGGGCTCGAAGACAAGGGCCGCCGCGAAAAGACGACCAACGCGCTCACCGAGCTCAAGCGGCACGCTGCGGACGCCAAGACCGTCTTCACCGACGCTCCCGATCTCGCCGCGCTCGTCGACAAGGACGGCAAGGCCGTCGGGCGCAGCGAAGACCCGCAGACCTACGCCGGCGACGATCTCGGCAAGGAATACCCGGCGCTCGTCGCGGCCATCAAAGAGAATCGCACCGGCAGCGATGTGTGGATGTCGAGCCGCTTCTCGCACAAGCACATCGTGAGCTACGCGCCGGTGCGCGACGCGAGTGGCAATGCCATCGGCGCCGTCGTCTTCGCGTGGAGCCTCTCCGATGCGCGTCTCGCGCCCATCACGGACGGCGCCGCTGCGCTCCTCGTGAACGAAGGTGGAACGCCGAAGGTCAAGGCGCGCGCGAACGACAACGTGGCCCCCGGCGTCGCGAACGCCCTCGAAGGCGCTCTCAAGGACAACGTCGTCCGCGCCCTGAAGAACAACACGGACACCTTCGCGCACGAGGGATACGCGGGCGCGATCGCAGCGCTGCGCAACGTCGGCAACGGCGAGCACGCCGCGCTGCTCGTCGCGCGCCGCATCTCCCCCATCGAGAGCGCGGACGCGATCTTGTGGCCCATCCTCGCCGCAGCGGGGCTCGGCCTCGCCTTCGTGCTCATCGCGGGCTCGATCCTCGGCGGGTACGTCACCGACCCCGTCGGGCGCATGGAGGAGAGCCTCCTTCGGGTCATCAACGGCGACACGAACCACCGTGTGGAGATCGAGCACGCGGAGCTCGGCGGTCTCGCGTTCCGGATCAACCAGCTCCTGAACACGGTCCTGGGCGTCGACGAGGACAACACCGACGACGAAGGTCGGCCGTCCGTCGCCCCCGAGCGGCAGCACTTCACCGAGGCCCTCGGCGTCGAGCCCGCAGGCGCTGGCGCTGACGCGGGCGCGCTCGCAGCAGAGCCCGAGAGCGCGTACTACGCACGTCTCTACCGCGAGTACCTCGACGCGAAGCGCGCCAACGGCGAAGCTGTCGACGGCATCACCGACGAGGTCTTCGTGAATCGCATCCGCGGCATGGAGCGCGACCAGGCCGCGAAAATCGGCCGCAACGTCCGCTACGCCGTGCAGCGCAAGGACGGCCAGGTCGTCCTCCTCGCGATTCCGATCTGACGAGAGCACTCCCGACGGATCCGCAGCGCGAAGCACGCACGCGGACGATGATTCGCCCCCTTCGTACCCTTCAACCCTTCCCGCGGGTGTGGATCGTGCTTATCAACCGCGCACGCGATGGGTCTCTTCGATTTCTTCAAGGGCAAGGGGAAGGCCGGGCCGAGCGAGCGTCCACCGAAGGGTGCTGATCGCAATACCGCTCGTTACGCCGAGGCCATCTCCAAGAAGGCACAGAACTACGATCGGCAGGAGGCCATCGACGCGCTCGCGAAGCTCGGGACAGCTGACGCCGCGGCCGCGCTCCTGAAGCGGTTCATGTTCGTGGTGGATCCGTCGATCACGGATCAGGAGGAGAAGGAGACGGCGTTCCGCGCGATCGTCTCCGCTGGTAAAGACGCGCTCCCCGCCATCCGCGAGTTCTGTCAGCGCGCGGAGAGCCTCACCTGGCCGCTCCGCATGATGCGCGAGCTCCTCGACGAGCAGGGGTACGTCGCCGAGATCCTCACGCTCCTCGAGAAGTGGGACACGGAGTACGCGCGCAATCCCGATCCGAAGGTGCAGCTGCTGAGCGCCCTCGAGGACGTCAAGGACGCGCGCGTCCGCCCGGCGGTCGAACGCTTCCTCGAGGATGTCCACGAGCCCACCCGCTTCACCGCCGTGACGACGATCCTCGCGCAGGGCGATCCCGAAGCGGCTGGTGCGCTCGCGCGCGCGCTCGTGCGCGAAGAAGCCGTGCGCACCCAGAACCGCATCGCCGAAGGTCTCGCGATGCACCGCTGGGAGATCCCCGACGAGGCGCGCGCAGGCGTCGACGACAAGCTGTCCCGCGGCTTCCGCCTCGACGGCGGCCGCGTCCTCCGCTGACTCGCCGCTGACCGCTGCTGACCGCCGCTTCTACGCCGCGCCCCGATTGAACACGGAGGCACCGAGGCGCGGAGGCTGTGAGAGTCTGCGGTTCTCCGCCTCCAGGTGATCGACGCGACCAGTTGCGGGCGCGTCGATGCGCCGATGTGGAGCGCGCGGCAGCACTCTCGAACCCTCCGTGCCTCCGCGCCTCCGTGTTCCATCCGGAGGCGGCCCGAGGCAGGCACGATGCGAAGACAAAAACGAATCGCGCCGCGGGGGTGCACGCGGCGCGAAGTCGTGGTCGATGACTACGTGATCAGTCCGTGACCTTGGGCACGGTCGGGAACGAGAACCCGAGCGAGACGGAGATCATCTGGTTGAAGACGTAGGTCGCGTCCTTGTCGTCGATCTTCTGATCCGGGAACTTACCGGAGCTGTCCTCCGCCCCAGACGCGTTGAGGCCGCGGCTGTCGAACCCGGAGCGGTTCCAGGCGAACGGGATCATGCGCCACTCGAAGCCGAGGGCGATCATCTTGCTCAGGTAGAAGTTGAAGCCGAGGCCCCACGTCGGAGCGAGCTTCAGCTTGGACTCGATTTTCGGGTCGGCGTTCGGGTTCGCGTAGGCGCAGTCGATGAACGAGGCGCACGCTGCGCGCTCCTTCGTGCCCACGACGCCGAACCCGGCGAAGAGGTACCAGTCGACGTCGGCGAAGATGCTCTGGAAGAGCGCGAACTTTCCGCGGAACGGCACCGCCGTGATCTGCGGCATCGCGATGTACTGGATCGACGCGACCTGCTTCTGGAACCGCTTGTCATCGGGGTTTCCGGGGACGTTCATGCGGTTCAGACCGGTGCGCAGCGTCGTCTCGTCGATGCGATCGCTGAGACCCGTCGAGACGCCGACGGCGCCGTACGAGCCCCAGACACCGATCGAGAGCCAGTCGGTGATGCCGTAGTTGACTCGCAGGCCGAAGGCCAACGTGCGGCGGTACTCGTCGAGGATCGTCGACGTGAACGTCGGCGCGAGCTCGAAGCGACCTTCGCGGTAGAGGCGCAGGCGACGGACGGCCGGCGCGCCCTTGAGCGGACCGGTGACCTGGATTTCCTGCGCGGCGGCTTCGTTCGTCGTGGTGCCCACGAGGCCGAGGGCGACCGCGAGAACCGGGATCGTCTTGAAGAGCGTCTTCATGGTCGTGCGGCTCATCTCGGGCACCGACAAGAGGGGCCCCGTCACTTGGGCAGCCTGTACTGCCAGCTGAACGGCAGGAAGATGCTGATACCGAACTGCGCTTGGACGGCGTTCGTGAGGCGGCTCTCACCGAGCCAGGTGCTCTGGTCCTTCACGGTGCCTTCCGTCGGTAGACCGTTCGACCACTGACGCGCGACTTTGGTGTTCTCCAGTTGCTCGCTGTAGATGTAGTCGCGGACCTCGAGGTACGCGGCCAGCCAGCGATTGAAGAAGACGCGCAGACCGAGACCAGCGTTGAACGCGACCTTGGACTTCCACTCGAACGCGCGGTTCTCGGGGTCGATGACGGCGCGCGGACGCGTCGAGATCGCACCGACGCCGCCGACGATGTACCCGTCCCAGTGGAAGATGAAGTCGCCGAAGCCGGCGAACTTCCCGTACAGCGGGACGTAGGTGAAGTTCAGGTTGGCCCCGAACTGGTACTCGTTGATCGGAATCGCAAGGCGTGTGCTCTGACGAACGAGTTTGTTGAACTCGGCGTCGGAGTTGAACGGCTGGTAGTAGTTGAAGTTCAGACCAACGGCGAGGACGTTGGTCACGTAGTAGTTGATCGCCAGGCCGGGCCCTGGATGGCTCACGAACTGATCGTTCAGTGAGGCCGACCAGTACGGCGACAGCTCGACGCGCTTCCGGCGAAGCGCGTAGATCTGCTGCACGGCGTAGACCTGGGAGTCCTTGAGCTCTTTCTCGGCGTAGTCGCGGATCAGCTTGTCGGTCTGACAGGCTTCCGGATTCGCTTCGCAGATGAAGCTCGCCCCACCGCCGCCGGCATCGGCGCCGCCGGTTTTCGGCTTGTCCCCGCCCTCCTTGTCGGGGGGAGGGGGTGCGGCATCGTCGCCGCCGAGGTCTTCGACGTCGCCTGCGGCAGCGGGCTTGGCGGGCGCCTTGTCTCCCTTGGCGGGAGCCGGCGGCTTGCCTTTCTGCGCGTAGGCGGTCGCGGGGAGCGCTACGAGCGCAGCCACCACGAAGAAGATCGAACGAGCCTGCTTCATCGCCATTCCTTCCGAACCTGAGGCGCCCTTTGTGAAGGGATGGGCCCAAAATCAGAAACAGACCGCGTTCGCAGACGCGCTGTCAGGGACCGACTCTGCGGCATGGTCGTACCCGCCAAGGGCGGTGAGTGTCCAGGGCAATACCGGACTGCGTGAGTACCTACGCGACGAACGGCCGCGGACTGTAACACGCGGAATTTCAAGCAATCAACAAGATAGTGGACGTATTCGTCGCGCGAACTCTCGACGAGTGAAAGCGGGCGCGAAGCTTGCGGCCGCGCGAGAACTTGGTGCTGCGTGTGCAGACCCGTCACGCGGCTTCGGTGGAGATGGCTTCGCGTGAGGAGAACAGGGCCTCGACGAACTCGTTCGGGTCGAACTCGCGGAGATCCGCGGCGCGCTCGCCGATCCCGATGTAGCGGACCGGGAGATTCAGCTCGTCGGCGATGGCGAGGATGATGCCGCCCTTCGCCGTGCCATCGAGCTTCGTGAGGACGATGCCCGTCAGCTCGATCGTGTCCATGAACAGGCGCGCCTGTTGGATCGCGTTCTGCCCGTTGGTCGCGTCGAGGACGAGGAGCGTCTCGTGGGGCGCGCCTTCGTGCGCCTTCGCGACGGTGCGGCGGATCTTCGCCAGCTCGTCCATCAAGTTCGTCTTCGTCTGGAGGCGACCCGCGGTGTCGCAGAGGACCACGTCTGCGCTCACGTCCTTGGCCTTGTTGACGGCGTCGAAGAGGACGCTGCCGGGATCGGCGCCTTCTTTCCCCTTCACGACCGTCGCGCCTTCGCGCTCTCCCCAGACCTCGAGCTGCTGGACGGCCGCTGCGCGGAACGTGTCCCCGGCTCCGAGGACGACCGTCTTTCCCTGGGCCTTGAGCTTCGAAGCGAGCTTGCCGACCGTGGTCGTCTTGCCCGAGCCGTTCACGCCGACCATCAGGACGACGGTCGGCTTGTCGCGGAGCTTGAGCCGGCCACCGGGGCCGAGGATCGCCTTTGCTTCTTCGCGGAGCGCGGTCCAGACCTTCTCTTCGTCGCCGAGCTCGTTGCGCTCGAGGCGCTCGTGGAGACGCTGGATCAGCTTCGTGGCCGTCTTCACGCCGACGTCGCTCGTGAGCAGGACTTCCTCGATCTCGCCGAGGAGGGCGGGGTCGACGACCTTGCGACCGCTGACGAGATCACGGAGACGTGCGATGAATCCGCCGCGCGTGCGGGCGAGACCGCGACGCACCGTCTCCGGATCGAAGACGGCTCCACGTCCGAAGTCTTCCTCGGCGAAGCGTGGCTTCTCCGGCTTCTTGGGCGCTTCCGGGGCGGAAGGCTCGGCGAGCTGCGTCTTCGCGAGCGCATCCTCGTCGCGGTCCCGCTTCGCGGTCGGCGTCTCCTTGATCGTCTTCGGGAGAGCGCGCGGCTCCGCCTTGTTCCGATCGTCGGCGGCCTTCTTCTTTTCGGTGGGAGGGAGCTTCTTCTCGGGCTCCTTCGGAGGGAGCATCGGCTCCTCCGGCTTGCGCGTCGCGAAGTACGCGATCGCCGCAAGCACCACCACGGCGATGATGATCCAGACCGTCGTCGACATCCGCGGCTCGTGCTCCGCCGAGCGCCCCGAAGTGGGGGCTCTTTTGCAGGGGGTCGCCACGATAGAGGCGGGGCGCCCTCACCGTCAAAGGGAACGAGCGAGAGATCGGCATCGCGCCGATTCTCGCTTCGCGGCCGCGGCAAAGTAGGTCTCCGCACGCGAGATACCAGGGGGCAGCCGCTGTTCCGCCCTCGACGGGGTTGTCGGCGCTCATCCCGCGGAGGTCGCGAGAGAGGTCGAGAGTCTAGAGTCGAGGGTCGAGAGCTCGAGACGAGCAGCACCTCTCGGTCCCGAGGGAGCGACGGTCGACGGTCGACGGTCAACGAGAGTGAAGAGGCGGATCGACCCCTCGCGCTCGCTCCCGCGTAGCGACCGTCGGCCGCTAACCGCAGACCGTAGACCCGCCGACGACCCATCGACCCATCGACCCATCGACCCATCGACCCATCGACCCATCGACCCATCGACCCATCGACCCATCGACCTCAAGGCGGAGGCGGAGGCGGAGGCGGAGGCGGAGGCGGAGGCGGAGGCGGAGGCGGAGGCGGAGGCGGAGGCGGAGGCGGAGGCGG
>JBKJQC010000356.1:0-26398 GCA_046593995.1 Polyangiales bacterium | reverse complement strand
CGAACAGGTCGCCGGCGACTTCCTCGACGTGAAGCTCGGGAGCCACATCACGGTGAGGCCGGCCGCAGGGGCCGCGCGTGTCGTGAAGTGGGGCGAGATCCTGATGGAAAGGGGCGCGGCTAAATTCTGGAGCACCGGCATGGGCTCCGAGAAGCCGGCGTACGCCGCGTATCGCGTCTCCGCCGACGCCGTTCGCGACGGGGACAACGTGACGATCTACGGCCTCGCGCGCGCGGACACGGGCCTCGGATTCTCCATCGAAGGCCTGGGCGCGAGCGGCGAGTGGCACCACGTGAAGGACGTGAAGACCGACGCGCTCGGCTTCGGCAAGGCGACGATTCCCGTCGGAAGCCTCAGCGCATGGCGCGTCCGCTTCGTGACCGATCTCTCGCGCGTCGTGAAGTGAAGTGATGCGTCGTGGGTAGCTGACGCATGGAGACGTGACCCGCGCGTCACCCAGGACGAAGAACGGCAACACGAACAGCGGAACACGCCACCGCGGACAGACACGACGCGACAGAGGCCTGGTATCGGGAGGGGACGATGTGGTACCTCGTCCCCCCATGCACGGACGGCCTTCCCTCCCCTCGCTCCCCGGCCCCAAGCCCATCTCGTGGTGAGCGCCCACTGAGAGCGCCTCAGGGAAGCCCGAGCACCTCTCGCGCGACCTTACCGCCGACCTTCCGAGCGAGCCCGCGCGCTGCCGCGCTTCGAGAGGCGTCCCACGCGGTCGCATCCATCGGCGCCGACACGAGCTCGGTGACCTCGACGTCCGTCGTCTCGAACGTGTTGGTCGCGGTGTCCGACGTCGGGCCTCCTTCGATGACGCCGCGCGCGATCACGCGCAGGCGCACGCCGCGCGCGCGTCCTTTCGCGACCTCGTCCCCCGGATCTCCGGTGGGCGTCGTCACGCCGATGCCCTCCGAGAGCTCGTCGAGCCGGACGATCTCGATGCGCAGACGATCGGCCGTGTCCTCGCCGGACAGAGCTCCGAGTCGCGCGAGCTCGGCGCGCGCGCCCGTCGCGGCTTCCTCCGCGAGCCACGCAGCGGCGCCCCCTGGGACGCGCGCGTGCGCAGACACGACGCGCACATGCGGTGCCCCTGCGAGCCCGCTGCGCAGCGGGCGGTAACCGCACGAGACGAGCGCTGCCAGCGGCGACAGCACGAACGCGCGACGGCGCATCAGGCGGTGAGCAGGCTGAGGATCCGCCCCGGCACGTAGACGACCTTCTTCGGTGCACGTCCGCCGAGCTCGCGCATGACCGAGCTCTCGGCGTGCGCCGCGGCGAGCGCGGTCGTCTCGTCGGCGTCGATCGCGAGCTTGATCCGCGCGCGAAGGCGACCGTTCACCTGCACGCCGATCTCGACCTCGTCCTCGCGCGCGAGCTCGGGATCGAAGCTCGGCCACGGCTCGTCGAGGAGGAACGACTGCCCACCGAGCGTCGCCCACAGCTCGTCGGCGAGGTGCGGGGCGAACGGCGAGAGCAGGTGCACCAACGTCGCGCCGCACTCGCGGACCGTCTCGGCGAGACCGCGCGGCGCGGCTCCCGCGGTGACGGTGGCGACCGCGGGGATCAGCTCGTTCACGAGCTCCATCAGGGCCGCGATCGCAGTGTTGAACTGACGGCGCTCGGCGATGTCGCGCGTGACGCGATGGGTGGTCCGATGGAGCAAGCGCCGGAGCGTGCGCGCCTCGGCCGAGTCCCCCTGCCCGCTCGACTTCACCTGCGCGATCTCCCGCACGACCCGATAGACGCGCGCGAGGAAGCGATTCGCGCCCTCCATCCCGGCGTCTGACCACACGAGCTCGGCGTCGGGGGGCGCCGCGAACAGCATGAACGTGCGGACGGTGTCCGAGCCGAAGCGCGCGACGATCGCGTCCGGATCGACGACGTTCTTCTTGTTCTTCGACATCTTCTCGACGCGCCCGAGCTCCACCGTCCGGCCGTCGACGCGTGACTTGCCGTGCTCGTCGACCTGCTCCGGGTAGAGCCAGACCGGGTGCCCCTTCTCGTCGCGCACGAAGCGCGTCTGCATGACGACCATGCCCTGCGTGAGGAGGCTGCCGAACGGCTCGCGCGCCGTCGAGCGCGGGAGGAAGCCGAGATCGATGAGCGCCTTGTGGAAGAAGCGCGCGTAGAGCAGGTGCAGCACGGCGTGCTCGATGCCGCCGACGTACTGGTCGACCGGCAGCCACGCGTCGGCTGCTTCGGGCGCGACGAGCCCGCGCTCGAAGTGCGGCGAGCAGTAGCGAAGGTAGTACCAGCTCGACTCCCAGAAGGTGTCGAAGGTGTCGGTCTCGCGGCGCGCAGGCTTGCTCGGATCGCGGGGATCGCGTGCGCGCGCGAACGTCGCATGACGCGCGAGCGGAGAGCCTCCCTCGCCGGTGATGCGGACGTCACGGGGGAGCACGACCGGCAGCTGGTCGTCGGGAACCGGGAGCGCGACGCCGTCCTCTCCGTACACGACGGGGATCGGACAACCCCAGTAGCGCTGTCGCGACACGAGCCAGTCACGAATCCGGAAGCGCACGACCGGCCGCGAGAGGCCGCGCTCACGGAGCTCTGCGACGACGATCGTCTTGGCCTCTTCGCTCGGCTTGCCCGTGAGGTCCCGAGCGTCGACCATCACGCCGGGCTGCGTCCAGGCTTCGTCGACCGGCACCACGCGCCCATCGCGCGGTACCACGACCGGCTTGATCGGCAGCCCGTGCTCGCGCGCGAACGCGAGATCGCGCGCGTCGTGCGCGGGCACCGACATCACCGCGCCGGTGCCGTATTCCAGGAGAACGTAGCTCGCCGTCCACACCGGGAGGCGGGTGCCCAGGATCGGGTGTACGACGTCGATGCCGAGCGGCACGCCGTCCTTCGGGAGCACATCGGTCGCGCGATCGCGCGAGGAGCGCTTCATCGCGCGCGCGACGTACGCTGCGACGTCGGGGTTCGTGGCCGCCACCGCGCGCACCAGCGGGTGCTCGGGCGCGAGCGTCAGGAAGCTCGCACCGTAGATCGTGTCGGCGCGCGTGGTGAACACGTCGACGTGCTCGACGCTCACGTCGTCGACGCGGATCGGCGCGCCGAGCGCGAAGCGGATCTCGGCGCCCTCGGAGCGTCCGATCCAGTTCCGCTGCATCGCGAGCACCTGATCGGGCCACCGGCCGACCAGCGCGTCGAGGCCTTCGAGGAGCTCCTGCGCGTACGCCGTGATCCGCACGAACCACTGTTCGAGCTCGCGCGGCACGACCTCGCGGCCGCACCGCCAACAACACCCGTCGAGCACCTGCTCGTTCGCGAGCACCGTCTCGCAGTGCGGGCAGAAGTTCGCGATCGCCTTCTTCCGATAGGCGAGGTTCGACTGCATCATCTTCGTGAAGACGAGCTGCTCGAACCGGTAGTACGCCGGCTCGCACGTCGTGATCTCGCGCGACCAGTCGTAGGTGAAGCCGAGCGGCTCGAGCTGCGCGCGCATCGTCGCGATGTTCTCCCGCGTCCAATCGGCGGGGTGGCGCCCGCGCTCGATCGCCGCGTTCTCCGCGGGGAGGCCGAACGCGTCCCACCCCATCGGGTGCAGCACGTGGGCACCACGCATGCGATGGAAACGCGCGAGCACGTCCCCGATGGAGTAGTTGCGGACGTGCCCCATGTGGATCCGGCCGCTCGGATAGGGGAGCATCTCCGCGACGAAGTACTTGCGGCGGCGCTGATCGGCGTCTTTCGGATCCGCGACCTCGAACAGACGCGCCGTGCGCCAACGCGAGCGCCACACCGGCTCGATCTGCGAGGGCTCGTAGCGATCACGCGGACCCACCGGCACCTTCGACGGCGAAGCGGGGCGGAGCGAGGGACGGCTCGCGTGGGACATTGGCAGGATTGTCGTTGTCGGTGCGCCCACGGTCTACGGTGAACTCGCTCTTGCGCGACGGGCGGGTGCTCGGCGCGTCGCCGCTCCCGAGCCGGACGGCAGCATGCCTCGAGTGGCGCACGCTTCCGAGCGCTCGCCTTCGGGCGAGCACCCCCAGAGCGAGCGGCCCGCGCGCACGTGACCTCTCAGAGAGCGTGAACTTTTCGGTCTCGACGAAGCCGCCCCTAAACAGGGAGACGGGGAGACGAAGGGGAGACGAGGAGGCGAGAGGGAGGAACCAGAGGGTCTGCCGGTCGACGCGACGACGTCGATGTCAACCATGACAGCCACGACCTGAAGGCTTGCGCGCGGCAGCACATGCTCAACCTCCCTCTCGCTTCCCCGTCTCCCCGCCTCCCTGTTGACCTTCGTGGAGGCGAGCGAAAGATTCACGACCTTTCACACCTCGTCCTCGTGAAGCCAAGCCGGCGTGAGGCCTTCGACGTCTCAGGGAACGATCTCGAGCACGAGCACGTTCGAGGCGTACTTCCCGAGGCGCCACTGGATGGTGCGTCTGCCCGGGGCGCTGAACCGATAGCTGGTGATGTCCCAGTTGTAGTCGACCCCGGGGCTCGGGAGGACGGTGCCGTCGTAGACGTCGGGGATGAAAGGGTCGCTGTCGCCGACGACCGTCGCGGTCACCATCTTCCCGTCGACGACCTCGCCGCGGATCGCCTTCGGGCCCATCGGGTAGACGTGCTCACCTTCGATCTCGACCTCGTGCACGTGCAGCACGCGGATCTCCTCGCCGACGCGGTAGGTGCGCTTCGCCGTGAGCAACGTCAGGCGGTGGCCGTCGATCGCGGGCCCCTTGTCCTTCGCGCGCGGGTACGTCTTGGCGACGGCGACGTCCGCGGCGGGCGCGTCGATGATCTGATCGCCTTTGCGGACGTACAAGCCGGGGAAGTGCGTCAGGTAGGGCGGCAACGGGGACTCGGACGCGGACGGCTTCGGCGCCGGCGGAGGCGCAGCGGAGACCTTCGGTGCCGGTGGCGGCGCGCTCGAGCCGCAGGCTGCGAGCCACACCGCGGCCACGAGCACGAACGCCCTCCTCTGCACGGAAGCGCGCGCGCTCACGGTCCCGCCGTCGGCCGGATGCGATAGACGATGACGATCACGACCGCCGCCCAGGCGACGAGGTTCATCACGAACAGACCATCGCGGAGCATCTCCTGGGTCGGCGACTCCGACTTGGTGTGGCCGCGGACGATCTGCACGAAGCGCCAGATGCCGATCAGCACCGACGGCGTCGTCATCCACAGCTGATCGGTCTGGAAGAAGCGGCGCGTGGCGGGGTCGAGGGTGTAGGCGACGTACGTCGCGATGGTGAGCGTGCCGGTGATGGCGAGCGCCACGTTCAGGCCACTCGCGGTGTACGACTCGAGCGACTTGCGCTGCTTGCCGGCGTGCTCCGCGGACACCTCGTGGCGGCGCTTGCCGAAGCCGAGGAAGAGCGCGAGGAGCGCGGTGCACGCGAACATGTACCAGCTCGGGCGCACGCCGATCGCGAAGCCTCCACCCATCACGCGGAGCACGAAGCCGGAGCCGATGCAGATCACGTCGAGGAACGGGACGTTCTTCAGCTTGAGCGAGTACGCGACGTTGAGGACGAAGTACCCGAGCGCGACGGCGAGGAACGAGATGGGGAAGAGGAGCGCGCCCGCGCAGAAGGCGGCGAGGACCAGCACCGCGAGGAAGACGCGCGCGGTCTGCACCGGGACGCGGCCCGACGCGATGGGGCGCGTGCGCTTCTTCGGGTGCACGCGATCGGCGTCGACGTCGACGATGTCGTTGAGCGTGTAGACCGCCCCCGAGAGGACGCAGAACACCGCGACGGCGGTCAGCGCGCGGATGAGGAGCTCGTTGTTGAAGACGTTCTTCGCGAAGACGATCGGCGCGAGGACGAAGAGGTTCTTCACCCACTGGTGCGGGCGGATCGTCTTGATCAGCCCGCCGATCAGGCCGCCCTTCGCGACGCTGTCCGCACCCGTTCCCGAGGAAGGGCTCGAAGATGGAGCGTCGGCGGACGGCGGCTCGGACGTGGTGCGCGCCTGGTCGGTCATCAGAGGTCCTCGGGCTTCGGCGGTACCCCGCTCGGCGATCCGCTCGGTGCGCCGCTCGCGCTCCCCGGAGGCGGTGCGGGCGCGGGGCCGAGACCCAAGCGCCACGCCAAGAGGGGAACGGTCTTCATGCGGAAGGGGGACGCGGGATCCTTGATCTGCTCGGCGAAGTCACCTGCGCCGCGGTCCACGTCGGAATATCGGAAGTCGAGCTTCAGATCCACGCGCGTGTCCTCGCGCAGTACCCGCGCTCCGCCGACGGCGCCGTGCTCGCCGGCCCAGTCCTTCGAGGCAGTCGCGAGCTCCTTGTTGCCGAGCTCGACGACCTTGCGCAGCGCGCCCTCGACGTCCTTCGCGGCACCTTCGGTCTTCTCTTCGAGCGACAGGTCGATGCGCGGGGACTTCCCGAGCTGGAGGCCGAAGTAGCCGACCTGCACGTCGCCGAGCGCCTTGAACACCTGCTCGAGCGCGGGCGGCGGCGCGCCGAGCGCCTCGTAGCGGAAGATGGCGCCGAACACGAAGTGCTCGAGCGAGAGCTCGAAGGCGCCCTTCTGGCGCAGGTTCGTGGTGGCGCGGGCGTCTTCCTCGGAGCGTTGCTCGCGCGCGCTCGCGAGCGCGGCGTCGTTCGGCGCGACGAGCAGAGTGCCGTCCTCCGCCTGTCCGATCACGAAGCCGATGCCGCCGCTCGCAGGGCTCGGAAGCACGCGGATCACGGCGGATTCACCCCCGCCGTCGAGCCGCGGTGCGAGCGGCGCGAGCTCGGGACGGAGCGCTTCGAAGAGTCCGGGGATGATGCCGGACTTGAAGCGCCCGCCGAGCGCGACGACCGCGCGGTAGCCGAAGAGCGGATCCTTCGCGCCACCGGGGAGCGTCGTGTCCTGGAACACGCAGAGGGCGACCTCCCGGATCTCGCCGCGATCGATGTCGACGTTCGCCAGCGCCTTGAGCCGCTCCTTCAGGCTCGGCCCAGAAGCCACGGCGACGACGGGGGGCGGCGGCTTGGTCGCCTCCTCGATCGCCGGCGCGATCTTCTTCGAGAGCGGATCGAAGAAAGCGAAATCGACGAAATCGACGCGCGCCGCGGCCACGCACCGACGCGGCAGGTGCTGCACCGCAACAGGCTTGTAATGGAAATAGACGAGGTAGATCGCGGCGGCGCCGACGCCGAGCAGCGCGACCGCGCCGAGCAGCGCGCCGAGGACCCCGAGGGCGCCGAAGTTGCGACGTCGGGGCTCGCTGTTCGGCGCAGAGAGGCGCTGCTCGGAGGCGGCGACGGGCTCCGACGCCGGCACGTCGGGCGCTCCCCCGACGGACGGCGCGGGCGAACTCGGCGCGACCCAGAGCTCGGGGATCTCGTGCGCGGCCGTCCAGTCCTCGATGCCGGTGAAGAGCACCTCGGTGTCGCGCGGCAACGCGCCGCTCTGCAGCTCGCGGCGCAGCACGTCGAGCGGCAACGTGCGCGCCGAGACGTCGTCTCGGCTCGGCGGAGCGCTTGGTCGCGCTCGCTCTTCCGGCGTGCGGGCTTCCGGCGTGCGGGCTTCCGGCGTGCGCGCATCTCGCGCGCGGACGTGAATCAGCGCCGGCAGCGTGCGCATCAATCGCCCTTCAGGTCCCCGAGCCGCTCGCGCGCGACCTCGAGACAGCGCGCGACGGCGCCGTCGAAGTCGAGCACGCTCGTATCCACGAGCACGGCGTCGTCCGCCTGCTTCAGCGGCGCGATCGCTCGCCCTTCGTCCTGTGCGTCGCGTCGCGCGACCTCGGTGCGCGTGTCGTCGAACGTCGTCATCGACCCGCGGCTCTCGAGCTCCATGAACCGACGCCGCGCGCGCTCGTCGACCGTGGCCGTGAGGAAGATCTTCACGTCGGCGTCGGGGAAGATCACCGTGCCGATGTCGCGCCCTTCCGCGACGACCCCGGTCGCGCGCTTCGCGAAGTCGCGCTGCACGTCGAGGAGCGCGAGACGTACGCCGGGGATCGCGCTCACGGTGCTCGCGCCCATGCTGATCGTCGGCGTGCGAATCGCGTCGCCCACGTCGATGCCCTCGAGGACGACACGCATGCCGCTCCCCTCGGCGGGCTCGATCACGAGCGCGTTGCGGCGTACCAGGTCGTCCGCGATCGCGGTGACGCGGACCGCGTCGTCGAAGGGGACGGCGGCGCGTTCTGCGGCGAGCGCGACCGCGCGATAGAGCGCCCCGGTGTCGAGGAGCGTGAACCCGAGCGCCTGGGCGACTCGACGTGCGACCGTGCTCTTACCGGCACCGGCGGGGCCGTCCATCGCGATGATCGCGTGCCTGCTCATCCGTTTCGTGCTGCTACCGCACGGCCGCGCGGGCGCCAAGCGCGGCTCGCCCGTCCGGAGGTGGGCGAACGCGGAGCCCCGTCACGCGACCTCTTCCACTTCGGCGCCGAGGTCCACGAGCATCTTCGCGAACCCCGGGAAGCTGGTCGCGACACACTCGACGTCCCGGATCCGAGAGGGGCCGTCGGCGCGGAGCGCGAGGATCGCCGCCGCCATGGCGATGCGGTGATCGCCCTTCGACGCGACCTCGGCGGCGCGCAGCGAGCCGGTCGGACGACCGTCGATCTCGAGCCCGTCGGGGAGCTCGCGCGCGTCGACGCCGAACGCGCGCAAGACCTCGGCCATCGTCGCGAGACGGTCGCTCTCCTTGACGCGGAGCTCGGCGGCGTCGCGGATGACCGTCGTTCCCTTCGCGCGGGCGGCGGCGACGCAGAGGATCGGGATCTCGTCGATCGCACGCGGCACGAGCTCGCCGCCGATCTGGGTCGCGATCATCCCCTTCCCCTCCTCGTCGACCGCGGTGCCGATCTCGAGCGTCGCGATGGGCTCGCCGGACTCTTCACCCTTGGGCACGACCTCCGCACCGGCGTTCATCGCGCGCAGGATGTCGAGCGCGCCCGTGCGGGTCGGGTTCACGCCGACGTCGACGATGCGGACCTGACTGCCGGGCGTGATGTTGGCGGCGACGACCACGAAGGCGGCCGCCGAGGCATCGCCGGGGATCGTGATGTCGAGCGGCGCGATCTTCCCGTCCCAGCTCGCGGGATCGAGGTGCACCATCGAGCCCGCGCGACGGAGCGGGACGCCGGCGCCCTCCAGCATCCGCTCGGTGTGATCGCGCGAGAGCGTCGGCTCCTTCACGGTCGTCGGACCGTGGGCGTAGAGGCCGCTCAAGAGCAGCGCGGACTTCACCTGGGCGCTCGCGATCGCGAGCTCGACCTCGGCCTCGCCGAGGTGCTCTCCTTCGACGAGGGGTGCGATGCGGATGGGCGCGGTCTCGTCGTCCTTCGTGGGGTGCTTCGCGCCGCGGCAGTGCGCACCGCGCGCGCGGAGCGGCTCGAGCACGCGGCGCATCGGCCTTCGCGTGAGCGACTCGTCGCCGACCATGATCGTCCCGAACTCCTGTGCGGCGAGCAGTCCCGCGAGCAAGCGCATCGTCGTGCCGCTGTTGCCGCAGTCGAGCGGCTTGCCGTCGATCGGCGGCTTGAGGCCGAAGAGCCCGACCCCGTGGACGACGAGGCGGCCGCCCTTCACCCCCTCGCCCTTCTCGACGACCTCGTGCGCGACGCCCATGGCCTCGAAGCACTTCAGCGTCGACACGTTGTCCTCGCCGAAGGAGAACCGGCGGAGCGTGCTCGTCCCCTCGGCGAGCGCCGAGAGGATCACGGCGCGGTGCCCGATGCTCTTGTCGGAGGGGACGCGGACGACGCCGCGCAGCGGGTTCTTCAGAGGGCGGACGACCCAATCCATGGCGGCATCCTAGCCGCAATGACGTGGTGCGTCGAAACCGATCAGATGGATGTACCGCTGCCGGTGGTGGTCGCGCCCGGGGTGCTGCCCGGGGTAGTCGTCGGCGGGGCCGTCGAAGGCACGGACGGAGGCGCGTTGCTCCCGAGCCAGTCGGTGAGGAGACGGAACAACTGGCGGGTCTGCTTCTCGTCGATGACCGTCGAGAACTGCATGTCGTTGCCCGACGCCTGCACCACCGCGTTGCGGACCAGCGGATCGATGCCGATCACCTTGAGCATCGCCATCACCGCCACGCTCTGCTTGAAGATGGCGAACGCGCTCGCCGCCTGGCCCGCCTTCCCACCGTCGGGGTAGGTCAACGCGCCCGACATGCCGAACGACGAGTCGGGGTTGAAGCGACCGCGCACGCGCACGTACTGCACGCCCTGGATCCAGGGGATCATGTTCGTGACCGTCTTGCCGAACGACTGCTTCGTGACGTCGCTCGCGATCAACACGGCGTAGCCGGGCTGCGTGGCCCAGTCGCTCATCCACGGCGCCATCTCGCGCTTCACGGTGCCGGCCTGGATGCGATCGAGCGCGCGGCGCATCGCCGCTTCGCTGCCGACCAGAGCCGTCTTCGGCGTGAGGATCGTGAAGCCCACGTTGGCGACCGTGTAGAGGCGACGCCCCGCGTAGGTCGAGGCGACGACGACGCCGTACGGGGTGTTGAGGCCCTTCTGCGCTGCGGCCTCCATCTTCTCTTGGTTGAACGTGCCCGAGAGCACGGCGAGCACGTCGGCGCCGCTGAACGAGTACATGCCGACGTACACGTGATCGAGATCGCGCTTGATCTGGAAGTCGATCTCCTTCGCAAAGGGGAGGATGCGCTCGCTCAGCGCGACGAAGTCGCCGCCGAAGGTCCCGTTCGAGATGTCTTTCGCGGCGAGGTTCGCGATGAGAACGCTGCCGAAGGGGAGGAGCGCGGCCGGATCGTTGTCGATGTCCCCCGCGAGCTGCGGCGCGGTCGGCGCGGAGACGAAGCCACCCGAGGCCTTCTTGTGACAGCCCGCGCCGAAGGCCAGCGTGCCCGCCAGGAGGGCGAAGGAGGTCGCACGAACGAGGCGGCGGACGGTCATCTCAGGGGCTCCATGGTTTCGTACGACGGCGGCGCTCGGCCGACGGAGCGGCTCTGCAGGAGAGAGGGACGAGGACCGGGCCTACCCTTTCGACGGGTAGGAGCCGAGGATCTTCAACTGGCCGACCGAGCGCTTCACCTCGTCGAAAGCCGTAACGAGGCTGCGATCGGTGACGTGCCCGGCGATTTCCACGAAGAAGCGGTAGCTCCGCGACCCTTCTTTCTCTTTCGAGGGGGGGCGGGACTGGATGCGGCGGAGGTTGAGGTCGCGCTTGGCCATCGGCTCGAGGACCCTGAACAGCGCGCCGGGGGCGTCCTCCAGCGTGATGACGATGGCGGTCGTGTCGCGGCCGGTGCGGGCGGAGGGGCGCATCGAGAGGACGGCGCAGCGTACGTGCTCACCGGCCTCGTCGGACACGTTCCCCCGCGCGACCTGCAGGCCGAACATCTCGGCGAGAGTCCCGCCGCCGAGGGCCGCTGCCGCGTGATCCTCGGCGGCGAGCTGGGCGGCCATCGCCGGCGTGCGCGTGTCGAGCACCTGCGCGCGAGGTAGGTTCGTCGCGAGGAAGCGAGCGGCGGCCGCGCGCTCGGCGGGTGCGGCGTACACCTTCTCGACGTTCTGCAGGTTGCCCGTGACGTTGAGCAGGTGCGTCCGCGCGTCCGTCTCGATCTCGTCGACGATCTTCAGCTCGGAGTCGGCGAGCGCGTCGAGCGCCGGCTGCAGCAGGCCTTCCTTACCGGACTCGAGGACGAGGACGGCCGTGTCGGCGTGCTCTCGCTCGACGAGGGTGAGCGCAGCGCGGGGGGACTCGCACGCGAGGTATTCGGCCGATGCACCGAACCGCTTCCGCGCGCCATCGTGTGCGAGCGAGCCGGGCGGGCCTTCGTACGCGACGCGCAGGGGCGCCTCGAGCGCGGTACTGGCGGCGAGGATCTCGCGGAAGACCGGGATCAGCGCGCGTTTCGGGAACTCGCCGGCGCCCTTCGCCTCGATCCGGTCCATGATCTGCCGCTCGCGGACCGGCGAGTACGCGCGCACGGCGCCTTCTTGCTGACGAAGCGCGCTCACGGCCTTCGACAACGAGGCACGCTTGGCGAGCGCCGCGAGGATCGCGTCGTCGACCTCGTCGAGCGACTGCCTCAGCTCTGCGAGCTCGCGTTCCTGGTCTCGGGTCATGGTGTCATCGTAGCGCCGTGGGTACCGGACGGAGTGCAAACTTCGGACGAAGCGCGTCATGCGCGCACGCGCCGAGGCTTTCGCAGGAGCGTGAACGCCGGGCGTCTCTCGCGGACTCCCGACCGTGAACGGGCGGTCTCTCTCTCCGTCTTCGCTCTGCAGTTCGCTACGGAAGCTCCCGACGAGCTTCCAACACGCGCTCATGTCGGCTCCGATCGAGGAAGCGGGCCAGGTCATGGCGCGGGAAATCGCCGAGCAGCCGCTCGTCTGGACGTCGCTGCTCTCGCGACGGGACGAGATCGGAAGACTCGCGCAGTCCGTGCGCGCGAAGGGCCCGCGGACGATCTTCTTCCTGGCCCGCGGCTCCTCCGCGAACGCCACTTCGTATGCGCGCTACGTCATCGAGACCCGCACGGGGATTCCATGTGGCTCGATCGCCCCGTCGACGATGACCGTCTACGACGCGACCCTCGATCTGCGCGACGTGCTCGTCATCGCCGTGAGCCAGTCGGGCCAGTCGCCCGATCTGGTCGAGCCGCTCGCGCGCGCACGCTCGTCGGGCGCGCTCACGCTGGCGATCACCAACACGCCGTCGTCGCCATTGAGCGAAGCCGCGGAGCTGACGTTCGATCTGGCGGCCGGCACCGAGAAGGCGGTCGCGGCGACGAAGACCTACAGCGCGGAGCTCCTGGCGCTCTTCCTCTTCGCGGAGGCGCTGGCCGGTCGGCGCGGCGCCGAAGCCGAGGCGCTCCCGGTTGCCGCCGAGCGCGTCCTCGAGGACGAGACGATCGCGAGGATCGCCACGCGCTATCGCTTCGCGGAGCAGCTCGTCACGACGGCGCGCGGCTACGAGCTCGCCACCGCGTGCGAGACGGCGCTGAAGCTGATGGAGACGACGTACGTCGTCGCGCAGGCGTTCTCCGCAGCCGATCTGCTCCACGGGCCGATGGCGATGCTCGACCGGGGCTTTCCCGTCATCGCGATCGTCGCGCGCGGACGCGGAGGCCGTGCGATGCGTCCCGTGCTGGAGAAGCTCGCCGCGCGCGGGGCCGACCGTCTGGTGGTCGGCGATCCCGAGGCTGCGTCGCTCGGCACGGTGTCGCTGCCGATCACGGAGGACGTGGCCGAGGTCGTCGCGCCGATCCTGACGATACTGCCGCTGCAGCGGCTCGCTTTTCATCTCGCGCGCGAGCGCGGCGTGAACCCGGATGCGCCGCGCGGCCTGAGCAAGATCACCGAGACTCGATGAGCGATCCCGCAGCGCGCGTCGGTCCCTCGTGTCATAGTGCAGGGCTGTGATGGCCGTCGGCGGACGTGAGAAGGTGCTTCTCGTCGACCGGGATCCCTATGTGCGCCGCCTCGTGACCCACTTCCTCGGTGACCTCTACGTGGTCGAGGTCGCCGACGACGGGTACCTCGCGCTCGATCGCGTTCGGGCCGCTCCACCGACCGCCGTGATCACGGAGGTCATGGTTCCGAGGCTCGATGGTCTCGCGCTGTGCCGACTGCTCAAGAGCGATCCGAAGACGGCGCACGTCCCGATCCTGGTCTTGTCGATGCTCGCCGTCGAAGCGCGCGCGCGCGGGGCCGGGGCGGACGGCTTCCTCGCGAAGCCGCTCGAGAAGAGTCGCTTGGTCGCAGCGTTGCGCGATCTGTTCCCCTCGAGACTGCGAGGCGCTCCGCCTCCGGAGAAGGCACCGTGACCACCGAGTACGCGCGCATCAGCACGGGCAACCCGCAGGCGGACGAGATCCTCGCGGGCGGCTTCCCGCGCGACTCCATCAACATCGTGATGGGGCAGCCCGGCACCGGGAAGAGCATTTTCGCGCAGCAGCTCGTCTTCCACAACGCGTCCGACGACCGTCCGATCCTCTACCTGACGACGCTCTCGGAGCCGCTCAGCAAGATGGTGAGCTACGTGCAGCGCATGGGGTTCTTCGACCAGGCGAAGGTCGGGACGTCCGTCGTCTACGAGGACATCGGCCCCCTGCTCGTCCAGGGCGGCCTCCGCGCGCTCGTGCCCGCCGTCGAGAATGCGATCAAGTCGAACGCGCCCAAGCTGATCATCATCGACTCGTTCAAGGCGCTGCACGATCTCTCCCCCTCGGTGTCCGAGCTCCGTACGGTGCTCTACGAGCTGACCGGGCTCCTCACCGCGTACGCGACGACGGTGTTCCTCGTCGGCGAGTACACCGAGGAGGACGCGCGGCATCTCCCCGAGTTCGCGGTCGCCGACGGCATCATCCAGCTCCTGCGGAACCCGCTCAGCACCCGCGACGAACGCTTCATCCGCGTGCTCAAGCTGCGGGGCAGCAGCTACCTCGAGGGGTTGCACGCCTTTCGGATCACGCAAGGCGGCCTCGAGATCTTTCCTCGCCTCGTCAGCCCCGAGATCCCGGAGCAGTACACGATCCTCGAGGAGCGCACCCCGACCGGCATCCCCGGTCTCGACGGCCTGATGGGGGGCGGGATCTGGCGCGGAAGCACCACGCTGTTGGCCGGATCGACCGGCGCCGGCAAGACGACCGCGGCGCTCCAGTTCGTGCTCGAGGGCGTCGCGCGCGGCGAGCCGTGTCTCTTCGCGAACTTCCAGGAGAACCCGATGCAGCTCGCGCGGTCTCTCCGCGGGCTCGGCGCGGACGTCGAAGACGCGAAGCGTCGCGGGCTGCACCTGCTGTACGCGTCCCCCGTCGAGCTCCAGGTCGACAGCATCATCGTCACGATGTTCAAGAAGATCGAGCGCGCCGGGATCCGCCGCGTGGTCATCGACTCGGTCGGTGATCTCATCACCGCAGCGACCGACGCGCAGCGACTCCACGACTACCTCTACGCCCTCGCGCAGCACTTCACCGTCAAGGGCGTGACCAGCATCATGACCTTCGAGACGCCCGGCGGACTGAAGGACGCCGGCCTGCACTCGCGCGATGCCGGCGGTCGCTTCGCGTATATGTCCGACAACATCATCATCTTGTCGACGGACATCGAGGAAAAGGTGAAGCGCACCCTCACCGTGATCAAGGAACGCGCGAGCACGCACGATCTCGGGATCCACGACTGCGTGATCGACGAGCGGGGACTGCGCGTCTTCTAGAGTCGACGACGCGGGTCCGCCGCATTCACCGTAATCTGTGTATTCTCCGCCGAATGTCAGCGTTTAGAGGCGCGTGGCGCGCCGGGTTGCTCGTTCTCCCGCTCGCGGCTTGTTCCTCGAACGATCACGCCACCCCAGGCGCGGTCCGCGCGCAGAGTCGCGCCTTCGAGGTCGTGGCCCTGGTCGGCCGGACGCCGATCGTCTCATCGCACCTGGGACGCGGCGTGCGGCTCCGCGACGATGGACGCGGGCTCGTGATCGACGCGCGCTTCCCGGTGCGTGCGCCGCAGTCCCAGCTCGCCGGTAACGATCGCCTCGACGCGCGCCTCCCGCGCAACTCGCGCGGCGTCCTGCGCGTCGCAGCGATGGGTGGCGAAGGCGTCGAACTGCTCGTGGAGAGCGTCGACGTGAAGTCCGTCGACGTCGAGATCGTCGAAGGAGCGACGGTGGCGCTCTCCGCGCTCGAGGACGGCGACATCGCGTACGTGCTCGAGCCGCTGCGCGTCGAGGAGCTGCGCGTCCTGCGCTCGGCGAAGTCACCGACGACCGCGCGTTATACGGTCACGCTCGGCCATGGCATCGCCGATCTGCGCGTGCGCGACGGGATCGTCGAGGCCGTCGATCGACTCGGTCGCGTACGGATACAGACGGAGCCGTTGATCGCCGTGGACGCGCGCGGCGAGCGACGTGCGCTGACCGTTCGGATCGACGGCGAGGGGCAGCGCCGCACGCTCGTCGCGGCGCTCGACGCGGTCGGGATGGAGTGGCCTATCGTCGTGGACCCTACGTGGACCACGGTCGCGTCGATGCTCACCAAGCGGCAGATGTTCGGCGCGCGGACGCTGCCGAACGGAAAGATCTTGATCGTCGGCGGGCGCGGCGCGGACAACGCGCAGCTGTCGACGACGGAGCTCTTCGACGCGACGACAGGGTCGGTCGTGGGCAAGCCGCTCCCGAGCGCCATCTCCGATGTCGTCATGACCGGGGCGAACGGAAAGCTCTTCGCGATCAACCACGGGTGCCTGTCCGCCTACGGCTACGACATCGTCGGTGACGTCTGGGACTCCGCGTTCACAGCGCCCCCATCGGCGTGTGTCCTCGGGGCGAGCGGCTCGCTGCTCGCGGACGGTCGCTACCTCGCCGCCGGCGGAACCGTGAACGGTGTGAACTCGGCGCAGACTGAGCTCTTCGATCCGGCAACGGGGAGCTGGTCACTGAAAGCGCCGCTCTCCGCGCCACGCTCGTTGCACATGCAGGCGGTGCTCCCGAACGGCCACGTGCTCGTGGCAGGCGGCATCGTCGGTGGCGTGCGCGTGTCGACGACCGAGGAGTACGATCCCGGGACCAACACATGGACGGCGGGGACGCCGATGCCCATGGCGCAGTCCGCGATGTCGTACGTCCGGCTGCCGAGCGGGCGCACTTTGTTCGTAGACGGCGCGGCCGGCACCAGTCTCGTCTCTGCGTCCTACCTCTACGACCCGATCGCGAAGACGTGGCTCACGGCGAGGAAGCCAGGCCTGGAGCGAGTCTTCACCCCGCTCCTCGCGCTCCCGAGCGGGCGGACGCTGTTCGTCGGAGGAGGCTACCCGACCGCGACCTCAGCCGCGGAGCTCTACGACGAGACGCTGGACACGTGGACGGTGACGGTGCCGCTCGCGACACCTCGCTGGGCGTTCGCCGCGGTGAAGTCGACGGAAGGTCGCTGGACGCTTTTTGGAGGCTCGACCGGCGACGCGGCGGGCGCGCTCTCTTCGGTCGAAGTCTTCGCGGGTGAGCTCGCCGACGGTACCGCGTGCAGCGGCGCGGCGGAGTGCGCGAAGGGGTTCTGCGTCGACGGCGTCTGCTGCGACACCGCATGCACCGAAGCCTGCCGCGCGTGCGACGTGACCGGGAAGGTCGGCACGTGCTCCGCAGTCGTCGCAGCGCCGCCGCACGGAGCGCGCACGTGCGCGCCGTACCTCTCGTGTGCAGCCACCGGCGGGGTCTGCGCGACCACCTGCGCGACCGGCAGCGATTGCGCGAGCGGCAGCTACTGCGAGGGCACGTGCAAGGCGAAGAAGGCGAACGGCGCCGCCTGCGCGCTCGGCAGCGAGTGCACGAGCGCCTCCTGCGTCGACGGCGTGTGCTGCAATACCGCGTGCGGCGACCGCTGCGCCGCGTGCGACATCCCGGGCAAGGTCGGCGTCTGTTCGCCCGTGCTCGCCGGCGCGCCGCACGGTACGCGCACGGCGTGCGTCGGCACCGCGGTCGGCACGGACTGCGGGTTCCAGTGCCAGGGCGCGATCGACACGACGTCTTGCCACTATCCCGTCACGGGCGCGGCGTGTGGCAGCTTCTCGTGCTCCGCGGGCGTCGAGCGCCACACGTCGACCTGCAACGGCATGGGTCTGTGCAACGACGTCCCGAAGGCGTGCGCGCCATACGGGTGCGGGGCCGTGTCGTGCAACAGCGTGTGCAGCACCACCGCCGACTGCGGCGCGCTCCACGCGTGCAAAGCCGGGATGTGCGTGCCGGCTGCGGCGAACGGAACGACGTGCGCGACGAGCGTGGACTGCGCGAGCGGCCACTGCGTCGACGGCCTGTGCTGCGACGCCGCGTGCGACGCGCAGTGCGCCGCGTGCGATGTCTCCGGGAAGCTCGGCGTCTGCAGCACGGTCGCGGGGAAGCCACACGGCGCCCGCACGGCCTGCGCGACACCGACCGACGTGTGCGGCGCACGGCAGTGCGACGGCAAGGACA
Source organism: Polyangiales bacterium (assembly GCA_046593995.1). Classification (GTDB taxonomy): domain Bacteria; phylum Myxococcota_A; class Polyangia; order Polyangiales; family JADJMO01; genus JALHOE01. The sequence goes on along the minus strand of JBKJQC010000356.1, from coordinate 8,538 downwards.
CGGCGACGTGCGCGGGGTTCGTTTCCGGGACGGCGGTCACGTGCGCCCCCGCGAGCTGCAGCGGCGCGACGTCGACGGGAGCGTCCTCGTGCGACGGCGCCGGCGCCTGCAAGGCCGCAACGCCTCGTCCTTGCGCGCCGTACGGGTGCGCGAGCGGCGCATGCAAGACGAGCTGCGCGACGAGCGCCGACTGCGACGCGAACGGGTACGAGTGCAGCGCCGGGAGCTGCGTGCCGCGCGCCCCGTCGACTTGCTCGGGCGACGGCGCGGCGATGATCGTCAACGGCACCGAGCAGGCGTGCACGCCTTTCCGCTGCGTCGGCGAGCGCTGCAAGGAGGTCTGCTCGTCGTCCGACGACTGCTCCGGCGGCTTCGTCTGCGAAGCCGCCAGCCGTCAGTGCGTCGTCGCTCCCGCGTCGACTGACTCGGGCGGGTGCGCGATGAGTCGACCGAGGCAGGGCAGCGGTGCGGAATCATCGACCGCTTGGTGGCTCGGGCTCGCCGTCGCGCTCGCGGCACGGCGGCGACGCGCCGCTCGGTAGCTCGGCGTCCCATCGTCGCCGCGGCCCGTCGAGCGATGCGCCTCAGTCGTGCTTGTGCTTGTTCTTCTTGTTGTGCCGTCGTGCGGGGGTCTTCGCGAACGGCACGCCCTTCGGCGGGGCCGGTGCGGTCGCGGGCGCGAAGAACAGCCGGCCGACGCGCGTGACCTGGGCCTCCGCGGCGCGCGAGCGCTCCTTCGCGAGCTCGGTCGCACGCTGCTGGCTGCGGAGCGGCGGCTCCTTGTCCCCGCGCGGCACGCGACGGTACGTCCCGTCGGGCTCGAGCTGCCACGCCTTGCAGTTGTCGGCGAGCTGCAGGGCGAGGAGCTCGTCGTGCACGCGCGCGCGTAGCGTGTCGTCGAGGATGGGGAACATCAGCTCGATGCGCCGGTGGAAGTTGCGCGGCATCCAGTCGGCCGAGCCGACGTAGATCTCGGGCGTGCCGCCGTTCGCGACCTCGAGGACGCGCGCGTGCTCGAGGAAGCGATCGACGATCGCACGCACGCGAATGTTGTCGCTCACGCCCTTCACGCCGGGGCGCAGGCAGCAGATCCCGCGCACGAGGAGGTCGATGCGCACGCCCGCCTGCGACGCGCGGTAGAGCGCCTTGATGACGTCGATGTCGACGAGCGCGTTGAGCTTCGCGATGACGTACGCGGGCTTCCCCTCGCGGGCGTTGCGCGCCTCGCGCTCGATCAACCCGAGGACCGCTTCGTGGAGGCCGAGCGGCGCGCACACCACGACGTTCCAGCGCTTCGGCGCGCTGTAGCCGGTGAGCAGGTTGAACACCGAGCCGACGTCCTCGCCGAACTCCGGTCGCGCGGTGAAGAGCGAGAGATCGGTGTAGTGACGCGCCGTCGACGGGTTGTAGTTCCCGGTCGAGACGTGGACGTAGCGGACGAGCCGCTCGCCCTCGCGGCGCACGACGAGGCAGGCCTTCGCGTGGGTCTTCAGGCCGATGAGACCGTAGACGACGTGGACGCCGGCGGCCTCGAGGGCGCGCGCCCATTGGATGTTCGACTCCTCGTCGAAGCGCGCCTTGAGCTCGACGATCGCGGTGACCTGCTTCCCCTGCTCGGCGGCGCGGGCGAGCGCGCGGACGATCGGCGAGTCACCGCTCGTGCGGTAGAGCGTCTGCTTGATCGCGAGGACCTGCGGATCCTCCGCAGCGCGCTGCACGAACTCGACGACGCTCTCGAACGAGTCGTACGGCTGGTGGAGGAGGATGTCCCGCTCCTTGAGCGCACCATAGAACTCGTCGTTGTCGGGGAGCTCCTTGAGCGCCGGCGTGATGACGGGCTGGAACGGCTCGTCCTTCAGCTCGCGCAGCTCGTTGTGCGGCACGAGCCCCATCAGGTCGACGAGCTGGAGCGGGGACGGCACGCGATAGACGTCGTGCTTCGGATCGAGCTTGAGCGCGCGCGCGAGGTACGTCTGCACGCGGCTGGACATGGACTCGTGGACGGCGACCCGGACGGCGTTACCGCGATCGCGCTTGCGGAGCTCTTGCTGGATGGTCTGCAGGAGGTCGTCCCCCTCCTCTTCGTCGAGGGCGAGGTCCCAGTTGCGCGTGACGCGGAACGGCCAGCACCCCTCCACGCGCTGCGTGGGGAAGATCGCCGTGACGTGCAGCGAGATGAGATCCTCGAGCAGCAGGTAGTGGCGCTGGTTCTCGGCGGCGGGCACCGGCACGAGCCGCGGGATCCCGCTCGGCACCTGCACGACGCCCATCCCCGGGTTCGACTCGTCGCGCACGTCACGCACGAATGCGACCGCGAGGTTGAGGCTCTTGTTGCGCAGGTGGGGGAACGGGTGCCCGGGGTCGATCGCGAGCGGCGTCAGGATCGGGAAGACGTCGTTGAAGAACCGGTGTTCGAGCGCGGCGCGCTGATCGGGCGAGAGCTCCTCGGGGCGGAGGATGCGCACGCCATGCTTCGCGAGCTCCGGCAGGATCTCGCGGTGGAGGGCGTCGTACTGCGCGCGGACGATGCCGTGGACCTTCGCCGAGATCGCCGCGAGCTGCTCGGGCACGCTCATCCCGTCGGAGGGGAGCTCCTCGATCTCGCCGGAGAGCTGCTGCTTCAGGCCCGCGACGCGGACCATGAAGAACTCATCGAGGTTGCTCGCGACGATGGTCACGAACTTGAGCCGCTCCGCGATCGGGACGCTCGGGTTCTTCCCCTCCTCGACCACGCGCTCGTTGAAGGCGAGCCACGAGAGCTCGCGATTGAGGAAGAGCCGCGGATCGTCGAGCGACGGCGTGCTCGCTGCCGCTTCGGCGGTGGCCGGGCTCGTGGCCTGCGCGGCCGACGTCGTGGGGATCGAGGCGGGCGGCGCCGGCGCCATCGCCGGGTTGGTCATCGTCGCGATCCCCGGCGGGATCGGCGTCGCGTCCGAGATGCGCGGCTTCGGATCCGACGAAGGCGGCAGCGATACCGATCCCGACCCCGACCCCGAAGAACGGCCATCGTGCTGCAGCTCACTACGTGCTCCGTCAGCGTCGTCCACGCAGAGCCTCCCGGTTCGGTGACCGCGCCGCGGCCGTGTGAGCGCGTGCGGGGGGGACGAGCGCGCGCGGCCCGGTCCCGATCAGATCTTGTCGCTTCGCCTTGCGGAGCGCCTCGCGCGCCATGTCGTGGTGCTGCTCGTCCCAGTAGAAGAGCAGCGCTTTCTGCAGCTTCTTCTCACGGAGATCGGTCACGGTGTGCACCGGCGTCATCGTGAGAGGATCGATGCCGGTCACGTGCATGCACGTCGCCATGCTCATCGGAGTCGGGATGAAATCCTGGACTTGACGAGGACGCATGTTCCGCGCCTTGAGCCACAGAGCGAGCGAGATCATGTCCTCGACCGACGATCCAGGGTGCCCGCTGATGAAGTACGGGACGAGGTACTGCTCCTTGCCCGCCTCCTGGCTCGCGCACTCGAACTTCGAGGCGAACCGCTCGTAGCTCGCGATGCCCGGCTTCTTCATCTTCATGAGGACCTTGTCCTCGTTGTGCTCCGGCGCGACCGAGAGCTGCCCACCCGTGTGATGGCGCGCGAGCTCGGAGATGAACTCCGACCCCTTCTTTCCTTGGTCGGCGAGGTCGTAGCGGACGCCCGAGGCGACCATCACCTTCTTCACGCCCGGCTCTTCGCGCACGCGCTTGAGGAGCGAGATCAGTGGTCCGTGGTCGGTGACGAGGTTCTCGCAGATGCCCGGGTGGACGCAGGAGAGCTTGCGGCAAGCCTTCTCGATGTCGTCCGACTTGCAGGTCATCTTGTACATGTTCGCGGTCGGCCCACCGAGGTCGCTCAGGACCCCCTTGAACCCGATCGCGTCGGACATGCGCTGCATCGCGCGCACTTCGCGGAGGATGCTGTCCTCGCTCCGCGACTGGATCGCGCGCCCTTCGTGCTCCGTGATGCTGCAGAAGGTGCAGCCGCCGAAGCAGCCGCGCATCGTCACGACGGAGTGCTTGATGGTGTCGAACGCGGGGATCTTCGCGTCGCCGTAGGACCAATGCGGACGCCGCGCGTAGGGCGCGTCGTAGAGCGCGTCCATCTCGGACTCCACGAGCGGATCGGCCGGCGGCTCGAGGTACACCGCCTCGTTCCCGTGGATCTGGAGCAGCGGTCGCGCGTTTCCGGGGTTCGTCTCGTACTGGAAGAGCCGCGACATCTCGGCGAACTTCTGCTTCGCCTCTTGGCCGGCCGGCCCCGCGACGAGCGTGTCCTTCAGCTCCTCCCACGCGGGGAGCACCACGACCTTCTGGTCCTTCACGTAGCGCGAAGGGTCCTTCGCGAGCGCTTCCCACTCGCCTTTGCGGAGCGCGTACGCCGTGCCGCGTACGCCGCGCACCTCGCGGATCGACGCGCCGTTCTTCAAGCGCGCGGCGACCTCGACGACCGGGCGCTCGCCCATGCCGAAGATGACGAGATCGGCCTTGCTGTCGAGCACGATCGAGCGGCGGACCTGATCCTCCCAGTAGTCGTAGTGGACGATGCGCCGGAGGGAAGCCTCGATGCCGCCGGCGACGACGGGCAGGCCCGGGAACGCCTGACGGCAGAGGTTGGAGTAGACGATCGTCGCCCGGTTCGGGCGCTTGCCGACCTCGCCGTTCGGGGAGTACTGATCCTCGCTCCGCAGCTTCTTCTGCGCGGTGAGGCGGTTGAGCATGGAGTCCATGTTCCCCGCGGTCACCCCGACGAAGAGCCGCGGCCGGCCCATCACGGTGAGATCCTCGAGCGCCTCGGGCCCCGCCCAGCGCGGCTGCGCAACGATGCCGACGCGGAAGCCCTTCGCCTCGAGAGCGCGACCGATGATCGACATCCCGAAGCTCGGGTGGTCGACGTACGCGTCGCCCGTGACGAGCAGCACGTCGAGCTCATCCCAGCCACGCGCGCTCATCTCCTCCCGAGTGGTCGGAAGGAAACCGCGCAAATCCCTGGCGGGACTGCGACGGTCGCGTCGGAGCTGGACGTGCGTGCTCATGAGATCTCGGCGGTTAGCATCGTAACCCGTGCTCGGCGGCCGGGCTGTGACATTCGCGCGGCGCGAACGCAATGCATCGAGCCCGCGGAGCGCGCGAGCAAGAGGGGTCTAGGGTCTAGGGTCTAGGGTCTAGGGCTACACACGAGCGCGAGAGAGCCGACCGTCGCGCTCGAAGCGTCCTTGGATCTCGTCGCGCACCACGACGTCGTCGTCTCCGGATCTCGTCTCGAACCCTAGACCCTAGACCCTAGACCCTAGACCTCTCACGGAACGTCTTCGAGCCCCGAGAGCCCCGAGATGACCGACAGCCTCTCCGTCTGCGTCGGCGTGTCGCGCGCGCTGAGGCGCGCTGCGCGGTCTCCGAGCCAGCGCTCGACGATGCGCCACGTCGTCTTCGGTGCGTCCTTCCCGACGAGCAGATCGATGTGTCCGAGCTCGAGCTCTCGGTAGGTCTTGTCGGGGCTCCGCGACCGCAGGTACGCGGGCTCGACGGAGTCGGGCGGCGCGAGATCGTCGCCGGTGCCGGCGATCACGAGGAGCGGCAGCGTGCAGCGCTCGAAGCGCTCGCCGTAGCTCAGACCGTCGGACTGCGAGCTCGCGCTCCCACCGAACGCACCCTGCGACCAGCGGAACATGGTGAGCATGACGGGGAGGCTCGCGAGATCGAACGCGTACTTCAGGTGCTCCGCGAGGATCTCCGGCTCGATCGCGCCCGCGTGCCAGCCGCGCAGCTTGATCGGGTACAGGGGGCTCTCGAGGAAGAAGCGGAGCGCGCCCATCGAGCGACCGAGCATCCGCAGAGGGAGCTGCGGGTTCGGCGCCTTGAAGCCCGCCTTGTCGAGCGTCGCGACGACCTGCGCGAGGAAGCGGAGCGGCGCGGACCCTTGCGTGAAGTGGAACGGGCTCCCGATCGTGACGATGCCGCGGAGGAACTCGGTCGCGAGCGGCGCAGCGGCGTACGAGATGAGACCGCCGAGCGAGTGCCCGACGAGGAACATGTCGTCACGTCCCGTGGTGCGGCGGACCTCTTCGAAGGCGCGCGGCAGATCTTCCTCGATGTACTCGGCGAGCACCTGCGGACGCGGGGCGCCGTATTTGCGCGAGCGCCCCTGCCCCCGGAGGTCGAGGTTGAAGACGTCGAACCCCGCGTGTGCGAGGTGGTTCACGAACGAACGGGACGGGAGGTGCCAGGCGTACCGGTTCTGCCCGTAGCCGTGGACGAGGAGGACGGTCGCGCGGTCACCGGGGCCGTTCGCGGTGCGCTTTCGCACCATGCTCAGCGGGACCTCGCCCCGCACGAGCACGACTTCTTTCACGAAGCGTCCAGAACGACCGGTGGCCCGGTCGATGGGCTGCTCGACGACTTCGGATCGGAGGATGGTCACGGGAGATCTCGCACGCTCTCGTCCTGTTTCCCCCCCTACCGACGCCTGCACGACCGGAGCCACTCTCGAGAGCGGTCCCCACCTCGAGCGCCTATCATGACCCGACCTGGGCGAAACCTCCACGCAACCCGGCGGTGGCGCCGCTCGGGGTGAGCGCCCACCTGCTCAGGCCGGCCTTGACCAGTGCTTCGGATCGCGTAAGCTGCCGCCCCCGTTTACCGAGAGTTCCTCTGTGAGGGCCGCTCTCCGTCATTCCCGATAGAGGTCGTTCGAAATGGTCCGCATCCGTCTGGCCCGAGCCGGCACCAAGAAGTCGCCGTTCTACCGCATCGTCGTGACCGATCAGCGCGCTCCGCGTGGCGGCCGCTTCCTCGAGACGATCGGTACGTTCGATCCGCTCAAGGCCGACATCACGGTCAGCATCAAGAACGATCGCCTCACGTACTGGAAGGGCCAGGGCGCCCAGGTGTCCGACACGGTCGCTTCCGTGCTGAAGAAGCAGGCGAAGCTCGTCGCCGCGACTGCTGCCACCTGATCATGACGACCAACCTGCCTGGCTTGGTCTCCGTGATGGCGAAGGCCCTCGTCGACAAGCCCGAATCGGTCGAGGTCGAGGAGTTCCAGGGCGAGGGCGCGAACAGCGCCGTCGTCGAGCTCCGCGTCGCCCGTGAGGACATCGGCAAGGTCATCGGCAAGGCCGGGAAGACCGCCGAGGCCATGCGCGTCGTGCTGAGCGCCGCTTCGCAGAAGATCGGCCGTCGGGTCCACCTCGACATCCTCGACTGAGCTCCGCTCGGTCTCGTTGCGTTAGGGAAACGCTGATGCCGCGCGCTGCCGACGACGAGTGGGTGCCGCTCGCCGTCGTCGGACGGCCGCACGGCGTCCGCGGTGAGATCCGCGCGCACTCCTTCAACAAGGACAGCGCGCTGCTGATGCAGCTCGACGAGATCCTCGTCCGCTTCAAAGAGGGCGAACGGAAGGGCCAAGAGCACGAGGTGTCGATCGACGACGCCCGCCAGGGGAACGACGCGATCCTCCTGAAGCTGCATGGCGTCGACACGCGCGACGCGGCCGACGGAGTGCGCGGGGCCGAGCTCTGCGCCCGCCGCGGCGACTTCCCCGAGCCCGAAGAGGGGGAGTTCTACGCCGCCGACGTGATCGGCGCGAAGGTGTTCGACCCCGAGGGGAACGAGCTCGGACGCGTCGAGGCGTTCACGAGCTACCCGAGCGTGGACATCCTCGTGGTGACGACGCCGAACCGTCGCATCGAGGTCCCGCTGGTCGACCACTACGTGGAGTCGGTCGACACGAAGGCCGAGCGCGTCGTGTTGCGCACGCTCGAAGGGCTCGAGTAACCGAGTAACGGCTCGCGCGCGAGAGGCGTAGGCTTCGCGGCGCATGCTCCTGCCCGAGCCGATCGTCATCCCGCTCGAGGGGACGCGTCCTCCCGCAGCGTGGACCACGTACGTCACGCCGGCGTCGACGTGGGGCACGCTGCCGGTGTCGATCGGGTTCGCGAGCGCACCCCCGAGCCTGCTCCTCGATGCGGACGCGGTCGCTGCGCTCGACGTCGCAGGGCGCGCGTGGTCGACGCCGACGTGCACCGACGCGCGCTTCGCGATCGTCGCGACCGCGCTCGTGGGCGATCCCGCCGCGGACGGGAAGAACCAGATCTTCGTCCACCGCGACGACTGGCCCCCGCCCCTGACGACCGGCGCCGCAGCGCACACCGTGATCTACACGCTCGGCGATCGCATCGTCGAAGCCGACATCCACGTGAACGCGTACGAGTTCCAGTTCACGCTCGGGAGCGCGCCGCCGAAGATCGATCTGCGCGCGATCCTCACCCACGAGCTCGGGCACGTGCTCGGCATCGGCCACAGCGCGGAGTCACGCGCGACGATGTCGGCCGGGCTGCTCTCCGGGATCGGAGCGCGATCGCTCGAGACCGACGATCTCGCCGCGATCTGCGCGCTCTATCCGGGCACGCACGACGACGCGTGCGCCGCGTGCCCGAGCGGTCACGTGTGCGTCGGGTTCGAATGTCAGCGAGAGGGTGAGCCTGGGACCGTGGCAGCCCCGTGCGCGCCGGCATCGAGCGAGCCGCGTCCGTGCGACGGCGCCGGGGATCGCGCGC
>JBKJQC010000326.1:0-2515 GCA_046593995.1 Polyangiales bacterium | reverse complement strand
CCGCTCGACGAGTCGACGACGTCCTCGAGGCGCACGTCGGCGGTGCCGGTCGCCTTGAAGCCGAGCGCCGCGCACTCGACGAGCGCCTTTCCGCCCGCGCTGCCGCTCGCCTTGAAGGTGCTGCCGGTCATCGCGCCGACGTCGATGCGGTCGACGTTCCACACGCACGAGCCGATCGGAGCGGAGGTTCCGTCCTCGAACTTCGCCTTGGCGGTGAACGCTGCGCTCGCCGCGGACACGTCGCCGTTCTTCACGACGATGGACGCGACCGCGGGCTCGACGGTCAGGCCGATGACCTTCTTGTCGCCGACGCTCGCGTCCGTGTTGAAGCCACCGCCGTCACCCGTGCTCGTCTCGTCGCCGCCACCACCGCCGTCGATCGCGCCGTTCGAGGTGTCCCCGGTGCCCGTCTCGTCTCCCTCGAGCTCCGACGGATCGTCCTTGTTCGCGGTGCTGCTGCAGGCCGCCGCCCAAGCCGCGGAGCCGAGGCAGACGAGCGCGAGAACGAACCAAGAAGAGCGGCTGCGCATCGTCGCACCGTCTAGCACGCGCGCGATGACGGGACAGCAGCTGCCGTCACGCAACACGCGATGGCCCGTCACGGAACATGCGTTCGATTACGACGCAGTTGGTGGCGCACTGCGTCGACGAAAGGCCACGGCGAGGCGCGGGGCGCCTCCGCGCGTCGCGTAGTCCACCTTCCACGACACCTCGCGCGCCGGGTACTCGGGGACCGGATCGCGCGCGAGCAACGCGACGACCTCTCCCGCCGGTGCGAGGCGATCGCCGAGCGCGAGCCACGCGTCGACCGAGAGCGTCGCGCGCGAGATCGCCGCGTCGAACGTGATCCCGGCGTCCGCCACGTCCTCGCCGCGCGACTCGAGGACCTCGACGCGCGCGATGAGGCCGAGCGTCCCGAGGACGGTGCGGAGGAAGCTCGCGCGCTTACCGAGCGGCTCGACGAGCTTCACCTCGAGGTCGGGACGCAGGATCGCGAGCGCGATCCCCGGCGCGCCGAAGCCGCTTCCCACGTCCACCACGCCGCCCCCGTCCCGCGCGATGCGCCCGGCGATCTGCACGGCGTCGAGCACCCCGAGCTCCGCGAGCTCCGCGTCGGTCTTTGCGGCCGTGAGGTCGATCTTGCGGTTCCACGTCTTCACGAGATCGAGCCACGCGACGAGCTGCGCGATCGCGATGCTCGGATCGACGAGATGCACCCGCGCCGCCAGCGCCTCCACGTCACGCTCGGACTCCGGGACGTCACGCCCCGGGAGCGGCCAGACCGTGATCGCGGCGACGTCGTCGTGGAGCATCTCGGAGAGGGTCTAGGGTCTAGGGTCTAGGGTCTAGGGTCCGAGAAAAATTCGCTGACCGCCCGACCTCGACGCAGCGTCTGGCTTGCGAGCGAAGCGCCGTTTTCCAGTCCCGGTCTCGGTCTCGCTCTCGCTTCTCAGTCTCGCTCTCGGTCACGGTCTCGCTCGCGGGCCCTAGACCCTAGACCCTAGACCCTAGACCTCTTCAGGCGAGGTGTTGCCGCGCAATGTCCGCCCACGTGCCGCTCGGCTCGAGCTCCAGGTAGGTGCGCCACAGGGGGCGCGCGCTGCGCTTGTCACCGAGCTCTTCGAAGGCCATCGCCAGGTTGAAGTACGCATCGGCGAAGCGCGGATCGGCCTCGATCGCGCCTTGGAAGTAGCGGATCGCGACGTCGAGCTCGTGGCGCTCGAGCATGAGGTAGCCGAGGTTGTACTTCGCCTCCGGCTGCTTCGGATCGATCGCGAGCGCCTTCGTGTACAGCCCCTCGGCTGCGGCCTCGTCTCCTTTGCGGAAGAGGATGTTGCCGAGGTTGGTGTACGCGATGGCGAGAAGGGGATCGGTCTCGATGGCCTGGCGATACAGCTTCGCCGCGTCGTCCATCGTGCGCGGATCCTCGTCGAGCTCACTCGCCTTCTTGTAGAGCTCGAACGCTATGCGCGCGCGGTGCTGCTTCACGGCGGGGCGGAGCACGCGGACCACGTCGTCTCGGAGCGTCTTCACGTCGAAGTCGATGACCATCTGGCCGGTGGTCGGCTCGAAGGAGCCCTGCGCGCTCTTCACGACGACCTTCGCGCCGTCGCTCACCACCTTGAGCTCGAGGAGCGGCTTCTTCACGCGCGGGATGGCGATGCGGAGCGCGTCGATCGCGCGGACCACGTCGCGGAGCTTCACGCCGCGGGAGAGCAGCGCGAGGGCGGCGCGGAGCGCGATCAGATCCTGGAAGGTGTACGCCCGGTGCGTGCCTCGCCGCACGCTCGGGATGCAGACGCCGTTCTTCTCGAGGGCGCGGAGGCGCGCGGCGCTCGTCCCGAGCAGCTTCTCGACCTCGGCGCGCGAATAGACGTCGCGCATCGGCTCGACGGTTGCTGCGTCCAGCTTCAGGCCGTCGGACTCGTTCTTCGCGTCCGGCGGCGGTGCGCCGACCGCGCCGCTCGACTTTGAGCCGTCGCGCACGTCGGGCGGACGCACCTCGTGGGACGCC
>JBKJQC010000184.1:0-9052 GCA_046593995.1 Polyangiales bacterium | reverse complement strand
CCGCGTCGACGGGACCACGCAGGACCTCGGCGAAGCGCTGGTGGATCTCGCGACGGAGCTTGAGCGCGCGCGGTCCGGCGGCGTGGATCTCGAGGAGGAAGGTGCGGGTGAGCGCCGGGTTCTCCTCGAGGACCTGCAGATACGCGCGCGTCGCGCTGCGCAGCTGATCCTCCCAAGGCGCGTCCACGTCGACGGCAGCGGCGATCGTCGCGAGCGTCAGCTCGCTCACCGCGCGATAGGACTCGAGGAAGCAGGCCTCCTTGTCCTCGAACGCCTCGTAGAACGTGCGCTTCGAGACGTGGGCGTGGCGCACGATGTCCGCGATCGTCGTCGCTGCGTACCCCTTCTCGGCGATCGCTGCAGCGAGACCGTCGACGAGCCGGACGCGGTTCGCCTGCTCTGCGGGGGCCGCGCGCGAGTACGAGGGCGAGTGCGAGACGGCGCGCGAGGGGGGCGTGTCGGTGGGCATGTCGCCGATCGAGGGAGGGGCCCCTCCGGGGAGGGGCCCGAGTGTAAACGCGCTCGTACCACGCTCATTTCACGCGCGCGAGGGCGCGGTCGATCGCGCGCGCGATCACCGTCTCGGGCTGAGCGCCGCGGAGCACGCGCCCGTTCACCACGATCGCCGGAGTCCCGACCAGGCCGACTTCGCTCGCGGCCTGCACGTCCTCGTCGAGCTTCGCGTCCCACTTCGTCCCGTCGACGGCGGCGGCGATCCCCTTCGCGGTCACCCCGTGCTTCTTGCCGATCGCGACGATTGCCTCCCGGTCGAGCGGGTAGGTGGTGAAGAGCGCGCGCATCACCTCGTAGAACACCTTCGGGCTCTGCGACCACGCCTCGCGCGCGAGCGCCGCCGCCGGGCGCGCGAACGGATGACCGGGGAGAGGGTAGTCGCGGAAGACGATCTTGATTTTGTTGCCGTAGCGCTTCTCGACGCGCTCGATGCCCCCGCTCGCGTCGTCTGTCACGGGGGGCTGTCCGTCGACCGCGATGAGCGCGAGCCGCCGGCAGTGCGGGCACTGGTAGTCCGAGAACACCTGCACGACGACCTTCGCGTCGGCGCCGCCGGTCCACGGCGCGTCCTTCGGCACCGGGAGATCGACGCGCGCCGTCTTGCCGTTCGCGATGATCGTCTCGTAGAGCTTCGCCTTCGGCACCCCCGAGGCGACCATCGACTGCGCGCGGGAGAGCTCCTCGTCGACGAGCTTCACGAAGACCGGCAACGGCTGCGAGCCGCCCACCCTTCGCCCGTTGACGAACGTGTTCGGTGTCCCCTCGACGTCGACCTCCGCGGCGTCGTCGAGATCGTCGTCGATCGCACGGCGGTGGACGTTCGAGCCGATCGCGAGCTTCGCCTTCGGCACGTCGAGCCCGAGCTCGCCCGCGACGCGGAGGAGCGCTTCGTCGTCCAGCTTGGGTGCGGCGCCGAACAGCGCGTCGTGTGCCGCCCAGAACTTCGCGTCGCCGCCCTGCTTCCGCGCTTCGATCGCGAGCATCGCGGCGGGAGTCGCGCGCGCGTGGAACGGCAGCGGCAGGTGCTTGAACGCGACCCGGATCTTCCCCGCATACTTCGCCTCGAGCTCGGCGATCGTCTGCGCGTGCGACTTGCAGAAGGGACACTGGAAGTCGGCGAACACGACCAACGTGACGAGGGCATCCGCGGGGCCGCGAACGGGCGCCGAGCCGACCTCGACGCGGTGCACGGTCTCGTCGATCACGACCTCTTCGGGCGCGCTCGTCTTCGTCGCGACGTGCGCGCGCACGAGCGCGTCGTAGATGCCCTGCGGCGGGACGCCCTGCCCCGCGAGCTTCGTCGCTTCGGAGAGGTGGGCGTCGAGGAGGCTCGCGAACACGTCGTAGGGCTTCGCGCCCACGAGCTTCTCGCCGTCGACGAGGAACGCCGGCGTGCCGTCGAGCCCGTACCCCGCGGCCTGCTCCTGGCTCTCGCGGATCTTCGTCTCGGCCGCCGGGCGATGCGCTTCGATCTGCCCTTCGCTGATCCCGACCTCGGCGGCGAGATCGAGGATGGTCTCCTTCGAGAGCGCAGCTTGGTGCTCGAAGAGCGCGTCGTGGAGCGTCCAGAACGCCTCCGGCCCCTTCACCACGAAGGCCGTGCGCGCAGCCAGAGCCGCGAAGCGCGCGTGCTTGTGGAACTTCAGGGGCGCGTCCTTCCACACGATGCGCAGATCGCCGGCGTAGCTCTCGCGCAGCCGACGGAGCGTCTTCTCGGCGCGCGCGCAGTACGGGCACTGGTAGTCGGACCACACGATGATCGTCGTGCGCGCGTGGTTCGGCCCGAGCATCGGATCGTCGGTCTCGATGGGCACGAGCGCGCTCGAGGCGATCGGCTCGCGCCCCGGCGCGGTCGCGCTCGCCACCCCGGACGGCGGGAGTCTCGGGAGCGGCGGATCGGCGCAGGCGCTCGAGAGCGCCGTCACGACGAACGTCGCAGCGAGCACGGCTCTCGACAGCATCTGCGGGCGCGGCCGGAGGCGCATTCCCGGTGTCATGCCACGGATGGCGAGCGCTGTAAGGTCCACGACAGCTCGACCGTTGTCTCGTCGATGGACGCGCCTCCCCGCAAGAAACGCTCGTTCGCGGCAGCACCCCCGCGCGCGCCACGCTCGGCCGTTTCTGCGCCCCCTTCCGTCGACGTGCCTCGCTTCCGGCTCCCCACCGCCGCCGCGCTCGCGCTCCTGCTCGTCGCCACGCCACGCGCCGCGCACGCCATCGTCGGGACTGCTGCCGATGCCGCCGGCGACGCGATGGGCGAGGCACCGGACGGCGACGCGGTCGACGCCGACGAGGATGGCGGCTCCGAGGACGCGGGGGACGCCGCCTCCTGCCCACCGAACGGAGACCAGGTTCCGATGGCAGGGGCGATGCCCCCGGTGCAGGTGCACGGCGGCGGATGCGGGTGTCTCGGCGCCGATCGGTCGAGCTCGGAGTCCGCATCACTCGGACTGGGCCTCGCCGTTGCGGCCGCGCTCTCGCGGCGCAGACGATCAGCGTGACGCGCGGACGATGACCGGCGCGTAGTGGATCGCGCTGTTCGCGGTGGAGGGGAGGGCGCGGAGCCTCGATGCGGCGTCTGCCAGGCGCGAAACGAGCGACGGCCCCAGCGCCTCGTCGACGCTCTCGAAGATCTCGGCGAACTCCTCGACGAACGCGCGGAAGAACCGCGGATCGGTCGCGTCCCCGACGAGCGGAAGCGAACGCGCCTGCACGTCGAAGAACCCGGCGCGATGGAAGAGCGCCGACAGCGTGCGGCCGACGTACGGATCCCCGCCCGCCCGCACCTGCGCCGCATCGATCGCGTCCATCACCTCGCGTACGACCGCGAGCGGCGGATCGGTGCGCAGCGTCGCGTTGTCGACCTCGACGAAGTGCGCAATCCCGCCGGGCTTCAGCACGCGACGGACCTCGCGCACCACATCGAGCGGCTCGGGCACGTGCTCGAGGAGCCACGAAGCGTGCACGCGATCGAAGCTCGCGTCCTCGAACGGCATCGCCGTGGCATCGCCCTGCACGTACTCGGCGACGGGGTGTCGCGCCCGCGCGGCCGCGAGCTGCGCAGCGCTGCGATCGAGGCCCACGAGCGTGATCCCGGCAAAGCGGTCGGCGAGCTCCTGCGCCATCGCGCCGATGCCGGTCCCGAGATCGAGCACGCGCATGCCGGGGGAGGCATCGAACTGCGCGAGCGACCACGGTGCGACGAACCGCGCTTGCGTCTCGAGCCGCGCGACCTCGCGCGCGTCGGTGCCGCCGTGGATGTACTGGGCAATGTACTTGGAGACGTACGGTGCGTCGGTCATCGATCGTCGCCGCCGATCACGAGGGCGGGATGCACGCCTTCTTGTTCTTGGTCGCGTCCGCGAAGGTGATGCTCGACGAGCAGTTCGCCTCGTTCTCGACCGGCCGGTAGACGTTGCACTCGGGCTTGTCGAGGCAGACGAGGAAGCAATAGTTCTTCCCATCGCTGTGGACCACGCACGCGGATCCCGCGGGACAATCCTCGAGCTTCGCGCACCCCTGCACGCCGCAGTATCCGCCCTTGAACGGGAGGCACGTCTGCCCCGCCGCGCAGTCGGTGTTCGCGGTGCACGCAGTGCCGACCCCGCGCCGCTGCGCTTCGCTCCCCGGCGGAGGATTGTCGCTGCCGCAGGCCACCATGAGCGTTCCGAGAACGAGGACGACGATCGTACGCATGGGTCCGATTCTAGCGCTCCGGAGCGAATCGGCGGACTTCGATTGAACACGGAGGCACGGAGGCACGGAGGGGCACGGAGGTTCGGAGAGTCTGCCGATCGCTGCTCCAGCGCCCGGTCTCCTTCGTGAGCTCCGTCGTCATCGCGTTTTCAAAGACGGGGAGTCGGGGAGCCGGGGAGCCAAGACGGAGAAGAGTCCTGAGAGTCTGCCGATCGCTGCCATCATCGCAGGATTCTCTCCCCGTCTCCCCGTCTCCCTGTTTGTCGAATGGCGACGACGACCCCGCACCGACGACCGTCGAGTCGGTGAGTGCCCGCGTGCGGCAGCACATCTCGAACCTCCGTGCCTCCGTGCCTCCGTGTTCAATCGGATTTCGGTAGGGCGGCGAATGAAAAACGCGCGCCCCCGATGAGGGAGCGCGCGTCTCTCGTGTCGATCGCCCGCGGTGCGGACGTTCGTCGTCAGCTCACTTCTTGCCGAGGGCCGCGTCGATCGCCTTGAAGAACGCGTCGGCCGGCTGTGCGCCGACGAGCGACTTCGCGCCGGTCGGCGTCTGGATGATGAAAGCGGGCGTACCGGTCACGCCGACCGAGCCGCCGTCCTTCATGTCCTGCTCGATTTCCGCCTTGTACTTGTCGGTGTCGATCGCCGTCTTGCACTTGGCCCAGTCGAGCCCGTGCTTCTTCGCGATCGCCTCGAAGTCAGCGTCCTCCAGCTTCGGCTGGCTCTCGAACAGATCGTGGTGGACCTTCCAGAAGCCGTCGTTGCCCTTCTGCTTGTAGGCCTCGATCGAGAAGTTCGCAGCCTGCCGCGCGCGGTTGTGGAAACCGAGCGGGAAGTTGCGCCACACGACCTTGATCTGGTCCTTGTACTTGTCCATCGCGGCGCGGAGGCCCGCCGAGTTGGGGTCGATCTTGCCGTCCTGGCCGGGCATCGCGACTTCCGCGCGCTTGCAGAACGGGCACTGGAACTCGCTGAAGACCTGGATGACGACCTTCGCTTCCTTGCCGCCCGTCCAGGGGGACGTCGCAGGAACCGGGAGGGGCGCCATCGGGCCGCCTTTGCCCCCCTTGACGGTCTCTTCGTAGACCTTGTCGGCAGGGGTGCCGGCCTTGATCTTCGCGTCGGCCTTGGCCATCTCCTCGTCGATGACCTTCTTGAACTTCTCGAAGGGCTGCGCGCCGTTGACGACGCGACCGTTCACGAACGAGTGAGGCGTGCCCTGGACCTTGAGGTCCTCGGCCTGCGCCACGTCGATCGCGATCTCGTCCTTCCACTTGTTCGTCTTGACCGCGTCCATCACCTTCGCGGCGTCGAGACCGGCGGTCTTGGCGGCGGCTTCGATGTCGGCGTCCTCCAGCTTCGGCTGCGAGGCCATCAGCGCGTCGTGCATCTTCCAGAACCCCTCGGCGCCCTTCTGCTTGTAACCTTCCCAAGCAGCGACGGCCGTGGGCATCGCACGGTTGTGGAACGACAGCGGCTGGTTCTTCCAGACGATGCGGACCTTGTTCCCGTACTCCTTCGAGATCTGCTCGAAGGTCGGCTCGATGCGCTTGCAGAACGGACACTGGAAGTCCGAGAAGAGGACCACCGTGACCTTCGCGTCCTTCGGGCCCTTCGCCGGCGAGTGGCCGACTTGGACGTTCCAGACCGACGTGTCCTCCGGCTCTTCCTTCTCTTCTTCCGGCTTCGCGGCAGGCGCCTGCTTGTAGTACGTGCGCACCATCGCCGCGTACATCTCGCTGTCCGGCGTGCCCTTGGCCTTGAGCTCCGCGGCCTTCTTCAGGTGCGCGTCGATCACGGCCTTGAACTTGTCGACCGGCTGCGCGCCCGTGAGGAGCTCGCCGTCGATCATGAAGTTCGGCGTCCCCTGGATGCCGAGACCCTTCGACATCTCCAGCGAGGCCTTGCACTTCGCCTCGGCCTTCGCCTTGTGCTTGTCGTACGCCGCCTTGTCGACGCCGAGCTCGGCCAGCCACTTCACGTAGTTCTCGTCGCTCAGCGTCTGCTGATTGGCGAAGAGCTTGGCGTTCATCTTCCAGAACGCGTCGTTGCCCTTGGCCAAGAAGGCGACCTGCGCTGCCGTCGCCGCAGGCAATGCATTCTTGTGGAAATCGAGCGGGAGATCCTTCCAGACGATACGAATCTTGTCACCGTACTGATCGTGCAACTGCTTGAGAGTCGGACCGACCCTCGAACAGAAGGGTCATTGATAGTCGCTGAATTCGACGATCGTGACGGGCGCGTTCTTCGGCCCCTCGATCGGATCGTCGGACGACACGGGGATGGGGGCGTCCTGCTTCCAGACCTCGCCCATCGCACCACCGGCGCCGCCCTTTTCGTTGGCGGCGGTGATGTCACCCTTCTCGGTGTTGCCACGGTCGACGGCGTACATGAAGCCGGCTCCCGTGACGAAGGAGAGGACGAAGCCAACGATGGCCGTCCCCTTGTTCATCGCGTTCGATTGCGTTGCCATTCCTACTCCTTAGCGAAGCGCTCCCCGCTCGGCGGGGTGGCGCAGTGTACACGAAACATCGAGAAAGATTGAACACGGAGGCACGGAGGCGCGGAGGCGCGAGAGGTCTGCCGATCTGAGCTTCCACGTAACAGCTGCAGCTCGCACGCCGGCCCGTCTCGGCCATTCCACGACGTCAGCGCTGCGGCGAGCCACGACGCGGCGGACGCCCGCGCGCGGCAGCACATCTCGAACCTCCGTGTCTCCGTGCCTCCGTGTTCAATCGGGTCTACGTACAGTGCGTGAACCGCGCGTCGGAACGCCGACGCGCGCTCACGCCGTGATCACTTCTTGCCGAGGGCTCCGTCGATCGCTTTGAAGAAGGCGTCCGCCGGCTGTGCGCCGACGAGCGACTTCGCGCCGCCCCCCGGACCAGACGTCTGGATGATGAACGCGGGCGTACCGGTCACCCTGACCGAGCCGCCGTCCTTCATGTCTCGCTCGATCTCGGCCTTGTACTTGTCGGTGTCGATCGCCGTCTTGCACTTGGCCCAGTCGAGCCCGTGCTTCTTCGCGATCGCCTCGAGGTCTCCGTCTGCCAGCTTCGGCTGGCTCTCGAACAGATCGTGGTGGACCTGCCAGAAGCCTTCGTCGGAGGGTTCCGCGACGGCGCGATGCGCATCGCTTCGGTCACCTGCTCGTCGCGCTCGCGGATGGCGAGGGAGAGCTGTGGCCGTACGTGTTCCGGATGCAAGACGAGCCCGGCCTCGTCACGCGCGAGATCCGCGCGGTCGCGATCACTGCGTCAGTGTCTGAAGAGTGACGCGATCAGGAGCGCCAGGGGATCGGTCGCGGAGGCGGGTTCTCGGTGCGACGGTGCTCGTCGCTCGGCCGATCGATCGCGATGGCGGGAGCCGCCGGATCCGATCCAATCGCCGGCTCGACCGAGACGGAGAACGGCAGAATCGTGTTGGCGTCGTGCGATGCGTCGGGGACGCGGTGCAGATCGTCCTGCGACGGCACGTTCGGCACGTCGCTCGCGAGGTGCGCCTTGCACGGCGCATCCCTCCCATCGCTCGCCGAGATGTCGCCCGCGTCGACCGGCTGCGGGGCCGGATCCGTCGCGTACGCAGAGGCCGCTCGCTCGTCGCAGAGCGGGGCCGACGCATGCGTCGTCCGAGTCGAAGCGTCGGCGAACGCGCTCGACTCGGCGACGAACGTAGCGCCGAAGAACGCGAGGAACGCGCCGAAGAGTGCGAAGAGCACGCGGACCGGCATCGGTCCGACACAATACTCGCCCCGGCGTTGCGGGCAAGCGGAACGCGCGTGGACCGGAGAAATCAGCGCCTCTCGCCGGGAGCGCGGGGAGCACCGGGGGCGAACCCGCCCGAGGTCGGCCCGGCGAGCAGATCGGAAGAGCCGGGCGCATCGACCCCGCGCACACCTCCGGCTTCGTCACCGGACTGCTGGGCTCGGATGGCCTCACGCGCGCGTGCGACGCGACGGCGGCGTGCGAGGTCTCCGCTCGACAGACCGCGCCCTTCGGGGATGGTGTCGTCCAGATCCTCGTCGCCAGGTGCCGGCGGAACGGGAGGGAGGCCGAGCATGCCGAGCTCGCGCGCGATCGGCCGTTCGGCGACCGGCGTGTTGCGGCTCGGGCCGGTCGGCACGTGCGCGCGCGTGCCGTCCTCGCTCCACATCACGACCTCGCGCGCGAGCGCCTGGCTCGGCTTGGCAGGCGGCGCCTCGACGTCGACGGTGTGCGCGAGCGGGAGGAAGCGTTCGCCGGCAACGAGCCCGATCGCGGCGCGGACGATCGAGCCCGCGGGCAGCTCGCGCACGAACCACTCCCCGTACTCGAGATCGATCAGGGCGAAGTCGCGGGTCGACACGCGCGGGGCGCGCTCGGCGGGCTCGACGATCAAGACGCGGAGGGTGCTCTGCGGCGTCTCGCCGGCGACGAGATCGCGGGCCATCGCGCGACGCGCGCGCTCGACCGTGGCCGGTCGGGCCTCCCAGTAGACGTAGATCGTGGTGGGATCGACCGCGAGCGCGACGCACTCGTCCACGTCGTAGCGCTCGGGGAACGGGGCATCGTCGAACATCGCCGGGACGTCCGCGTAGCGAACCGGCTCGGGCTCGACGAACGCCTCGCGCTCGACGCTGACGCGTGCCCACGGATCGTCCGGGAGCACGCCGTCGCTAGGCAACGCGGCCTTCTCGCTCGTGACGCTCGTGGCGCTCGTGGGGGACAGCTTGGCGAGCAGCGCCTTCGCGGCAGCGTCGTCGGGGTTCTGCCCGAGGACTTCACGGAGCGTCGCGTGCGCGCGCTTCACGTGCCCCTGCGCCGCGTAGATCTCGGCGAGGGTCACCGTCGGGACGGGCGCT
>JBKJQC010000029.1:0-4574 GCA_046593995.1 Polyangiales bacterium | reverse complement strand
CCAAGGTCGCGCCATTTCGCGCCATTTCGCGCCATGCCGCGCTCGTTCGCTCATCCCATATCGGGAGAGCGCGCAAAAGCCGCCTCACCAAGCGCGCTGATGCGCCGCCAAACGGCTGGACCCGCGTTCGTTATCGTGAAGTGCACCGTGAGCCTACCGTTGCGCCCGTTCGCATGAGACAAGCGATGCGTGCTCGCGCTCGGCAAACGAGCGAGCCATACCGTGGAACGCGAAAGCAGGCCTCATGAAACGCATTTCTTCTCTCCTCATTTTCGGTGTCAGCGCGCTGAGCGCATTTGGCTGCTCCTCCGCCGAGACGACGGAGACGCCGCCCGAGAGTGACGCCGCTTCGGACAGCACCACCGTCGAGACCTCGATCGACAGCTCGGTTGCAGACAGCGCCGTGGCCGACACCTCGGTGGCCGACACCTCGGTGGTCGACACGTCGACGGCCGACGTCGCGTGCGCGACGGGAGAGCTCCGCTGCGGATCGCTGTGCGTCGACACGAAGTCCGCTCACGACAACTGCGGGGTGTGCGGGAAGATCTGCGGGGCCGCAGAGGCGTGTGTCGCGGGCGGGTGCTCCACGAGCTGTCCGGCAGGGCAGGCCGTGTGCGCCGGCCAGTGCGTCACGGTCGCGACGGACAATGCGAACTGTGGGTCGTGCGGCAAGGCCTGTACGGCGGGAGCGGTCTGCTCGAACAGCGCGTGTGCCACGAGCTGCGCTGCCTCGCTCACCACCTGCGGTGGCGGTGATGCGGGCGGCGACGCCGGGGCGGCGTACTGCGCAAACACCAAGACGGACAACGACAACTGCGGCACCTGCGGCAAGTCGTGTGGCCCGGGCGAGTCGTGCAAGGCGAGCGTCTGCACCATCACGTGCGCCACGGGGCAGACCGCCTGTGCCGCGGGCGACGCCGCGCCGTCGTATTGCGCGACGTTGCCGACCGACAACGAGAACTGCGGCACCTGCGGCATGAAGTGCGCTGCGGGGCAGGTCTGCTCGAACAACGTCTGCGCGACGACGTGCGCTCTCAACCTCGCGACGTGCGGCGGCGACGCCGGCGGTGATGCCGGCACCACGTACTGCGCGAACACGCAGACCGACAACCAGAACTGCGGCGTCTGCGGGACGACGTGCGCTTCGGGGCAGTCGTGCATCGCGGGTGCGTGCAAGACCACCTGCGACAGCGGTCTCGCCTTCTGCCCCGGGGCGGACGCGGGTGCCGGCATCGGCTACTGCGCGAACTTCCAGACCGACAACGCCAACTGTGGCGCTTGCAGCAAGACCTGTGGCGCGGGCGAAGCGTGCATCGGAAGCACCTGCACGACGACGTGCGGCGCGGGGCTCTCGCGCTGCACGAACGACGCTGGCGTCAGCACCTGCGCAAACCTGAATAACGATCCGGCGAACTGCAACGCGTGTGGCGCCGCGTGCGGCTCCGGACAGGTCTGCAGCAACCGTACGTGCACCGCCGGGTGCGCGCTCCCCTCGGTGACCTGCACGCCCGATGGCGGCGCCGCGTACTGCGCGAACATCCAGAGCGACAACCAGAACTGCGGCGTCTGCGGGACGGCGTGCAGCGCAGGCCAGACCTGTCAAGCCGGCACGTGCGTCCAAGGATGCCTCTCCGACGCTGGCTGCCCGACGACAGCGTTCACCTGCGTCTCCAACATCTGCGTGACGCCGCGCGACTGCATGACGATCCGTACGACGCGTCGGTCGCTCCCCGACGGGATCTACACCATCGATCCCGACGGCACGGGTGGCCTCGCGCCCTTTGCCGCGTACTGCGACATGACCACGCGCGGCGGCGGTTGGACCGTCGTCTACGGCACGAGCGGTGCCGACGGCCAGCAGCCGATGGTGGGCGACGTCGAAGCGAACGGGAGTCCGCTGCTCTTCGCGGCGTACAACCTGAACCGCGCGAAGAAGGCGGCCCTCAGCACGACGCAGACGCAGTCGCTCATCAAGCGGAGCAGCGGGGTGTGGCTGCACATCGACAAGCCGCTCTTCAACGCGAACCTCACGGTGGCCAATTCCGAGATGTCGATCGCGGCGACCCTCACGTCCAGCGACGGCGTGACGGCGCCCGCGTACATCGGATACGCCAACTTCAACATCGCCGGTGGCGGTGACTTCGGCATCTCGCAGAGTCCGGATGCCACCACCTGCGATGGCACGACGGTCAACGGGTTCGACCATCACAGCGTCGCCTACCGCAAGCTGAACTGCAGCTGCGAGCGCCAGTACTTCTACAGCTATTCGTCCGGGACGCAGGACGGCGACGCGTCGTACAAGGCGCGCATTGCTCTCGGCGCGTGGGACGCGTCTGGAACCTGCGCCCCGACCGAAGGGAGCGGGATGGCCTTCTACGCGGCGATGCGGCGTGCGTTGCCGACGACCTGCGCGCAGATCAAGACCGCGGATCCGACGGCACCCGACGGCGTGTACCCGCTGGCAGCGGCCAACGGCACGCAGATCGACGCCTACTGCGACATGACGTGGGACGGCGGCGGCTGGACCCTCATCGAGGACACCGGCGCCAGCACCGGCCCTTCGGGGCTCGCACTGAGCCTGCCGGTCACCCCTGGATCGGCGCGGGCGATGCCTCTCGCGACGATGCAGCTCATCGCGAACGCATCGACGCGCGTCCACATCCGCACGACGGGACAAGCAGCGACACGGTCTTTCACCACCGTGGCGAGCTCGACGCCCATCGTGAACCTTCGCCTCGGTCGACAGCTCGAGCACGGCGACAGCAACGTCACGCTCGCGGACTACACCGGCCCGTTCGCGACCGCCGCCCGAATCGGCTTCATCGGCCCGTGCCCGGTGAACAATTGGCCGACCGTCTACCACGCGTGCGGTAACCAGAACGGGCTCCACCTCGTGCTCGCCGAGGCGAAGTGGGACTACCAGACCGCCAACGAGCCGATGCAGGTCTACGTGAAGTAGGCCGATCGGGCAGCCGCCTCGTGGTCCGAGCGACCCCGGGGCGGCGTCACCGTTCGCCTCTACGGAAATCGCAACGGCACGCTGTCGACGCATGCACTGGAGGCCGACAGCAACGCGGAGCGCCCCACCACGGAGCCGCCTCACGAGCGTCGTCGTTCGCTCCTCGCCGGAGCGCGCTTCACGGACACGTCGCCCCACCGAGTGGAGTACGGAACCCGATTTTGCGCGTACTGCGTGCAGGCGCCGCTCGCCTTGAAGCAGCACTCGTTCACATTGGTGCCGCACACCCCCCGGTGATCATCGTCCGCGTCCCGGCGCCTTGGCGCAACCGACCGTCACATCGCCGCGTCGGGCAGGTTCACGTCGGGCTGCGGGACGTCGGGCGGCGCGACGTCCTGCACGTCGCCAACTACGGGCCCATGGGGCAGCCGGCGTTCGAGTCGAAGATCGTCACCTCGGCGAGCGCGATCCACGATTGGCTCATCGAGACGTCGACGGTCAGCGAGCTCCAAGCGCCGCGCGTGACCACGATGGTCTCGAGCCACGCGGCCGTCGCGTTGGGGACGGCGCGGGTCGCCGTCCCGATGTGCGTCACGTTGGTGCCGGAGCTCGCCGCGAACCCGTAGGTGTGGCTCGTCGCCGGCACACCGAACGCGGCGATGCGCACGCGATCGAAGGTGACCGGCCCGGGGAACTTGACGGTCAGCGTCCCGGTGTTGGCGCCGGAGTTCCAGTACGTCCCGAGGTTGCCGTCGAGCGCCTTCTGCGGCGTGCTCTCGAAGCTCCCGCTGGCGACCACCATCGTCCCGAAGGGGAGCCCGCACGTCTTCTCGGGCTCGACCGGGAAGATGAGCGTGTGCCCGTCGGTTGTGGCTCCCGTGTCGACGCTCGCTGCCGTCTCCGCCGACGCGTCGGGCGCGTCGGGCGCGTCCTGCCCGCCCTCCGCCGGCGCAGCGTCGGTCGCGATCTCGGTCTCGCGCGTCGGCTCTTCGTTGCCGCCGGTCGCACAGCCGGCGATCAGCGCGCAGACGCTGGTGGCCGAGAGGAAGATGGCGCGCGCACGGGCGCAGAAGCGCGACATGTTTCGTCAGCGTAGCAGCTTGCGCGGACGCGAGGTCGTGGCCACCTTGCCGCCCGCGATGAAGGCTCGCCCGAGATCGGCGTTCGCGCGCGCATCCTCTGCGTGCGTGCCGCTGTTCGTCACGCTGATGGCCCTCGTCATGGTCTTCGCTGGACGCGGGCGCCGTGCGTCGGTGCACGCCGCGGCGATCCTCGCGTGCGCTCGTGCCTCGGACGGCGCCGCTCCCACGCTCCGCGCGCAGATGGAGCGCGGCCGTCTCGACGACGGCACCTGTGCCCCGGCGGACGATCTCTTCGCGGGTTTGTGCCTGCCGACGCCGCTCGCGCCACCCTCGATTGCGGCTGCCGCGTTCGTCGAACGTGCCCCGATCGCGCCACCCTTCGATACGATTCCGCCCGCCCGAGCGCGTGATGCAGCGCGCGCCCGCGGACCTCCAGCCTGAGAGCGCTCTCGGACCGGACGCGTTCCACACTTTATTCGGAGGTTGTCTTGGCTGCACACGCTCTCGTGCAGGCCCGGGCGCCGCACGTCGTG
>JBKJQC010001047.1:0-4664 GCA_046593995.1 Polyangiales bacterium | reverse complement strand
GAAGTACGCGGCGATGACGCCGCCCGACTTCATGCGACCGAACCTGCGCGAGCCGGCCGAGCGCACGGCATTGCTCGTGTCGAAGGTCGCCGAGATCCTCGCGTCCTACGTCTCGGGTCTCGAGAACCCGCGCACCGGCGTGCCCTTCAGCGCGGGCGAGACGGCGCGAAAGCTCGCGAGCGCGGCCGTGCGCATCATCCCGACGGGGCTCTTCGACGCGAACGGCGTCCGCGACTACCTGCGGCGACAGATCGCGATACTCGGGCTGCCCGACGACTTCCGCGAGCTGAAGCGCCGCCGCGGCAAGTCGCTCTACGTGACCGCCGTCGATGTGAACACGGGCTCGCAGGTGGTCTTCGGACCCGACGAGCACTACAACGCGGTGCGCGTCTCGGACGCCGTGTCCGGCTCGTGCGGGCTGCCGGGGTGGTATCGCACCGTCCGCGTGCGCAACCCGCGCTATCGCGAGCACGGCGAGCGACGCTGGCTCGATCTCGCCGACGGCGGTGTGGTGCGGACGGCGAACGTCGGCGTCGCGATCAAGCGCGGCGCCGATCTGGTCATCGTCTACAACCCGTTCACTCCCCTCAAGTACACCGCGCCCGATCGCTCGCTCTACGAGCACGGCGCCTACGCGCTCGCGAGCCAGCTGTTCCGCACGGTGCTCGGGTCCCGGCTCGACATCGGCAAGGACAAGATCCTCCTCGATCCGAGCGTCTCGGCCGACGTCGTCTACATCGAACCGCGCAGCGAAGACCTCGACTTCTTCGTGATGAACCCGCTGAATTTCTGGTCGAAACGCCTCGCCGCACAGCACGGTTACGACAGCGTCCGCCAGGCCTTGATCGAGAACGACGAGCCGCTGCGCGCGGTGTTCTTGCGCCACGGCATCGAGCTCTCCCCGCGCGCGTCCGCGCACGGCGCCGACGTGCCGTTCGTTGCCGCCGAAGCGAACGCCGCTTGAATCAACGATCTCGATCCTCGAACGCGGCTAGCAGATCGATTGAACACGGAGACACGGAGGCACGGAGCGCTGAGAGGTCTGCCGATCTCCGCGCCTGCCTGGCGGTCGCCCCGCTCTCCTCAGCCTCGTTCGGTTCCCGGTTTTCTCGAAGCGGCGTGGACACCTTCCAGACGACTGCACGCCGAGCGCAGAGGCCGCGACCGGAAGACTCTCGAACCTCCGTGCCTCCGTGCCTCCGTGTTCAATCCACTCGCCTAGGCTCGTTCCTCCAACGCGAAACGGACTCGCAAAGCCTTCGTCCGTCCGCGTTCAATCGGATCTGCGGTCGGGCGATCGAGGATCACGCGCGCTGATTCAGCCACATGGCTACGTCGCGACGGGTTGGAGCACGACGAACGAATAGCCGATCGCCGTCGTCGACCCGGGGTTCGCGTAGCCGTGCCGCTGATCGCCGCGGAAGACGACCACGTCCCCCGGCGCGAGGCGGTAGGACTCGCCGGACGCCACGAGCTCGATCGTGCCGGTCTCGCACGTCAGATACTCGCGCGTGCCCGGCGTGTGCGGCACCCCCGACATCCGCGCACGCGGGGGGAGCTCCATGCGCTCGAGGACCATGCCCGGGACCTTGTCTGGTAGGAGCGACTGCACGTGCACGTCGCCGCGGCTGCGCGTCGGGAGCGTCCCTTTCGGATAGTGCTTCGCCGACGCGCGCGGCGCCGCGATGAGCTCCTCGATCGGGACCTGGAGCGCGGACGCGACGCGATGGAGGACCGTGAGCGTCGGGTTCGCGTCGCCCGACTCGAGGTTCGCCCAGGTCGCCCGCGGCATGCCGGAGAGCTTCGCCATCTGTTGCTGGGTGAGGCCGCGCGCCACGCGCAGCTCCTTCACGTTCCTGCCGAGTCGCGCCGCGAGATCGCCTTGCACCATGTCAGGAGAATGTCCTCCTGCCAAAGGATTGGCAATGACGTCAACGTGTTGTCCACGCGCCGCATACCTGTGTGCAGGAGGTGGCGTCATGGAACTACGAGGAGCGAACGTGCTGGTCACAGGGGGAAGTCGCGGTCTCGGGGCGGAGCTCGGTCGGGCCTTCGCGCGCGCCGGGGCGCGGGTCGTGCTGGTCGCGCGCGACCAGGTGGCGCTGCGGCGCGTCGTCCACGACATCGTCGCGGAAGGCGGACAGGCGTGGCCGCTCGTCTTCGACGTGTCGCACAAGGACGCGACGCACGCGATCGCTGCTGCGGCCGCGGCGCTCGCCGGCCCGATCGACGTGCTCGTGCACAACGCGGGCACGCTCGGACCGAGCCCGCTCCGCCTGCTGTTCGACACGGACTGCGAGGACGTCGAACGCGCGCTCGCGGTCAACGTGGTCGGACCTTTCCGCCTCACGAAGGCCATCGCCGGCAACATGGTGCTGCGCGGACGCGGGTTGATCGTCCACGTCACGTCCGACGCCGCCGTCGAGGCCTATCCGCAGTGGGGCGCGTACGGCTTGTCGAAGGCCGCGCTCGATCACCTCGCGCGCACCTGGGAGGTCGAGCTCGCAGGGACGGGCGTGCGCTCGATCGCCGTCGATCCGGGCGAGATGGACACCCAGATGCACCGGGACGCGATCCCGGACGCAGATCCTGCGACGCTCGGGGCGCCGGCGGACGTGGCGCGAAAGATCGTCGCCGCACTCGGTGTCACGGGGAAACTTCCGGCGCGCTTCGCGCTCACCGGAGAAGCGCAGGCGGTGTCGTCGTGACCCCGGCGCGCTGGCCGCGAGAGGACGCGCGCGCCGAACGGATGTTGGTCGTCGATCGCGCGCGTCGCGTCTACGACGACGCGCGGGTCGGCGATCTCCCGCGGCTGCTGCGCGCGGGGGATCTGCTGGTGGTGAACGACGCCGCGACGATCCCCGGATCGCTCCGCGGCGAGGTCGACGGACGGCCGATCGAGGTGCGCCTCGTCGCCGAACAGCAAGGGTCCTGGCTCGCGATCGCCTTCGGCGGCGGAGACTGGCGCACGCGCACCGAGGATCGCGAGCCCGCGCCGCCGCTCCACGTCTCCCAGCGCATCGAGCTCGGCCTACTGTCCGCCGTCGTCGAGCACATCGACCACGTCGGTGACGGTCGTCGGCTGACGCTCCGCTTCGAAGGGAGCGAGAGCGCCTTCTGGTCATCGCTCGGCGCGGTCGGTCGTCCGATCCAGTACGCCCACCTCGCGGACGCGCTCGCACCGTGGCACGTGCAGAACGCCTACGCCTCGCGTCCATGGGCCGCCGAGATGCCTTCGGCGGGGCACGCGCTCCGCTGGGGCTTGCTCCAAGAGCTTCGCGCCCACGGCGTAGCCCTCGCGCGCGTCACCCACGCGGCCGGGATCTCGAGCACCGGCGACGCCGAGCTCGACGCGACGCTCCCCTGGCCCGAGCGGTTCGAGGTGAGCGCGGAGACGGTGCGCGCGATCGCGGACACGCGCCGCGCGGGAGGGCGCGTGGTCGCCGTCGGTACGAGCGTGGTCCGCGCGCTCGAGAGCGCCGGGGCACACGCGGCGTCGGGCATCACCTCCCTCCGGATCGGGCCGGAGCACCGTCTGCAGATCGTCGACGCGATCTTCACCGGCGTGCACGAGATCGGTACGTCGCACCGCGATCTGCTCGCGGCGTTCGCGCCGACCGAGCTCCTCGAGGCCGCGTACGCGCACGCCGAACGCGCGGGCTACCTCGGCCACGAATTCGGCGACGCGACGCTGGTGTTCTCTTCGTCAGTCTCGGGCGAGGAACGCGCTCAGTAGCTGCAGTAGTTGTTGCCGCTCGGCTTGTAGCAGTCTGCCCCCGAGCAGCAGTTCGCCGTCGTGCACTGGCAGTTGCAGACCCCGTTGTAGCAAGTCGCGCCCGAGCCATAGCCGGCGTTCACGCACGCGGCATTCGAGCCGCACCCGCACGCGTAGTGCCCGCTCCCGAGCGACTGGCAGCTCCCCCCGGTGTCGGAGCAGGCGATGCCGCACGCGCCGCAGTGATTGCCGCTCGCCTTCGAGACGCAGCTCCCCCCGCAGCAGTAGTTGCCCGTGCCGCAGCCGGTTCCGTTGGCGACGGTGCGCGAGCAGCTACGCGACTCGCTCCTCGTCGTGGCTCGGCATGCGCCCGTGCCGCAGGCGTAGGTCGTGACGTTGCGGGTCTGCGAGCCGGTGGTGTCGCACGCGCTCGCGAAGCCGCCGCAGGTGGTCCACGCGGTCGCGGTCGTCGCCTGACAGCCGGTCTGGCCGTCGGTGTTCCGGCTGCAGGCGATGGTCTCGGCGGTGACGACGCCGCTGCAGGCGCCGGCCTTGCACACCGGCGTGGCCACCGAACGTGTCTGCGTGCCGGTCTCGTCGCACGTGCCCGACGTGAAGGTGCAAGCGCCGAACGCCCCGTAGGTCACGGCGCCGCACGCGACGTTCTCGGTCACGCGCGCACACGCTTCCGTCTCCACAGCCGTCGGATACGAGCACGTTCCGGCGCTGCACTTCGGCGCCGTCACCGTGCGGGAGCGCGTGCCGGTCGTGTCGCAGGCATCGGCGAAGCCGCCGCACGTGCCCCACGCCGTCGCCGAGGTCGGACCGCAGTCCGCGTCGACGACGCAGCCGAGGCACTGCTTCCCGGACTCGTCGCAGATCTGGCCGCAGGGGTTGCCGACGTGCGTCGCGCAGGTGCCGCCCGCACACGTGTCGGCGCCGTTGCAGA
>JBKJQC010001006.1:0-4169 GCA_046593995.1 Polyangiales bacterium | reverse complement strand
CTTGGTCGCTCCGACGAGGGACATCGAGAAAAGGTCGAAGTAGCGTCGCGGTCCCACTCCGACGAATGCTTCGAAAATCACTCGCGGCGCGACCGGCTGCCGCGCGGGCACGTCCGTCTCCACTTTTTCGGCCGTAGTCGCCTCTTCGGTCCGGTCCGAACGGACGATGGCATCGCCGTGGAGCGATTCCGCCTGACTCTTCGCGTACGGTTCGACGTATACGACCTTGCTGATGCCCGCGGCGACGATGTGCTTTGCACAATTGTGACAGGGGTACGTCGTGGAATACAGCGTCGCCTTTGCCACGGAGATCCCGCCGCGCGCACACGCGAGCATGGCATGCATCTCGGCGTGTACCGCGCGATGGAACTCCGTCAGGTCCATCAGCGGGCTGCCTTCGAGTCTGTCGAGCGCTAGCTCCAGCACCTCGTTGGCGGGTTGATCTGCAGGGGTGTTCAGGAGTCGCCGGGCGACGTCGACGATGATCGCGTCTCGGCGCTGTTGATTCGGATCCTCACCGAGAACATGATCGCGCTTGTCACTTCGACCCGGCCAGTATGGCCCGCCACCTGGTGCGGGAACATCGTTCGAGCCCGTCGCGACGATCTCGCCGTGGTCCGAGACGATGACCGCGCCGACCTGCCGAGAGAGATCTGCGGAGCGCAGCGCTGCAGCGAACGCGAGGAACATGGCGTGCTCGGCTGCGTTGGGCGTGTGGTGGGGATGCCCGAACACGAGGTCGAGGAACCGCTGCGCCTGCGCCTTGGTCGAGACGAAGACATCCGCGAGGTGATAGGTGTCGCGAGTCTGCTGACCGAGATCGTCCTCTTCGGCTTCGTCGCGCTCGAAGAGATGCGCCACCTCCTCGGGCTTCATTCCCATGTCGGTCTGGAGGCGGTCGCGACGCTCGTCCTCCGAGCGCGCGACCGCCATGAGGAAGAACCCTGGCCCGTAGATGCGGCGTAGCGTCGCGACCTCGGCCGGGTGCTTCAGCGAGCGCAGCACGAACGCGTGCCG
This sequence comes from Polyangiales bacterium, assembly GCA_046593995.1. Lineage (GTDB taxonomy): Bacteria > Myxococcota_A > Polyangia > Polyangiales > JADJMO01 > JALHOE01. Next base: position 3,152 of record JBKJQC010001006.1, on the reverse strand, counting down.
CGCGAGGGGTTCCCGCTGCGCACCGCGACGCGCGTGAATCGCGTTCGCGGCATGAAGCGCGAGCACATCACCACGTGTCGCCGCGCCCCTCAGTTCGTTGCCCAACGTCATGAGCGTGTCGATCCGCTCGAACTCGGAGGCGAAGCTCCTGCGCTCCCCGAGTTGATCCGCGAAGTCGCTCAGCTGGATGACTTCCGTGCCGTAGCGGAACTGATCGAGTCGCTCCTTGATCCAGCCGCACACCTCGGTGAGGTTCGAACCGACCGGCGCGACCAAGCCGATCACGAGCTCGGCGTCCTTGGCCGTAAAGGGATCGAGCGCGGAATCCATCTGTACGGCTGTTCAGGCTACCCACGGCCGCAGCCCTCGGCAAGGTCTCGCGACTCGACTGCTGGCCATCCTCCTCGATGCCGAACCCGATGCCGCGTCGAGAATCAGTCCTCTTCGTCCTCGAACCCGGGCAGCGACGGCCCCTTCGCGTCCTTCTTCGACTTCGTCGCCGCCTTCCTCGCCGGCGCCTTCTTCGTCTTCGCCGGGGTCGCGCGCTCTTCTTCGGCGGCGCGCTCGGCGTTGAGCGCAAAGAGGCGATCGATGACCTTGTCCTCGAACGCCTTATGCGCGGCGCGGTCGGCGTCGTCCTTCGGGCAGTAGGGCGAAACCGCGAGGTCGCTCCAGCCGTAGGCGGCGAGGACGGCGCGGTCCATCTCTTCGTGCAGCGCGCGGAGCTCGAGGATGCGCGGATCGTCGGAGTCGGGGTTCTTGAGCGCGTTGTAGGTCTTGGTCAGGCCCTGCTCGGTGTCGACCATGAAGCGGGCGCGGGCCTGGTAGAGCCGCTCGCCGATCGCCTCGAGCTCGGGGATGACGGTGCGTGGATCGGGTTGGGGGAAGGGGAAGGTCTCGAAGCAATCGGAGGCGGCGTAGCGAAGGTCGGTCTTCATCGACGAGGACAGGAGGCGCGCCCAGGGCTCGTGGACGCGGGATTGGAGGATGGCGAACTGCGAAAACCGGTCGAGCGCGAAGGCATACAACGTGTTCGCGAAGAAGATCGAAGTCGGCTGGAAGGAGAGCATGAGGTGCTTCGTCACGTTCGCGGTGACGAGGCAACGCGACATTCGAGCGAGCGCCGCGTATAGCGCACCGCCACTCTCGCCGGGACGCCACCAATACGTCTTGTAGGTTCCGCGCTTATCCCGCTCACGCGCGGGTCGCACACCATCCTCGATGATCTTCAGTAGAGCTGGCCACCGCTTCGCCTCGTCCAGCGTCTTGGCCGTGAAGTCGATCATGACCCGGTCGAAGCAGCCGAGGACATTCTGGTTTGCCTCTTCGCCACCGAGGTATGGCCGCAACACCTCTTGATTGCGTGGGTCTGCGGCTATGAGGGAAGCGCCGCTCTGGGTCGAGATGGCCATAGCCGCGCCGACCAGCTTGCCGCCCATAAACGCAATCTTCGCGTTTGACGGCAGGCGAACTGGATCGGATCTCTCAGGGGTGCTCGCGAGGCGACTGTTGACTCGCGGCACACTCCGTCCATCGAGGCGATAGTCGAGCCCCGTCCGAACCGTGCCGAAGGCGATGTGCACCAGGGATACGCGCACCGCGGCATCCCCTGGCCACACGTAGTCGGCGACAGCGTCGTAAATCGTACCTGTCGCGAGCAACGGCAAGAGTCCGACGAGCCGCGAGTCTCCCTCCGCGATCGTGTTCGTAGCGACCAATCCAATCGATCCGTGATCACCAATGAGGTCCGCGCACACGCGAAAGAAGTACGCGCACAGATCCGTGTTCGGTCGGCCCGCGACCTCAGGCCGGAGCATCATCAACCACTCGATGTAGCTCGGTCCGCCGACGCGGCTGATGCCGTTCTTGCCTGAAAATGGTGGGTTTCCGACGAACGCGTCGATGAATGCAGCGCCGTGCTGAGCGCCGTGATCGAGCGGGTCCGGCCGTTTGTCCCAGAACACCTCGGGAAACTCCGCCATCCAATGAAACGGCACCTGCGTCGCCCGCAGCTCCGCCTGCATCGCGCGCAGCTCCTCCTCGATCACCCGCGCCGCCGCCCCATCCTCCCGCTGATCCGCCCCGAGCCACTGCTCGACCAACGCCAGCCGCCGATCCCGCTCCTTCTCCCGCTCCCGATCACTCCCACACGCGAAGAACGCACCCACCACCAAGTCCGCAATCAGCCGCACGCGGTCCATGCGGTCCATCGCGTAGAACAGCAGCTGCTCCTTCTCGACCTGCGCGGCGTACGTCCCCTCCGACGCCAAATCGAGGATCTGCCGGCGGATCCCGATCGCCTCATTGAGAGCTTCCTTCAAGAGCCCCGCCGAGGTCTCCACCTGCGCGACGGGCTTCCAGTGGAACGCGCGGATCTGGTCGAACGACAGCCCGACCAAGCTGTCGCCGTGCCGCAGCGCGTGATCGACGAAGGTGAACGGCTCCTCGCGCGCCATCGTCACGAGCCAGAGCGACAAACGCGCGAGCCGCACCGCGTACGGGTTCTTGTCGACCCCGTACAAGCACCGCTGCGCGACGAGCCTGCGTGCGTGATTGACCACGTCGTCGTGCGCGTCGGCGATCTTCGTGACCTCGTCCTCGCGCGTCCACGCGGCGACCACGTGGTCTGCGAGATAGCGGCAGGCGGCGACGAGGAAGGCGCCCGAGCCCATCGCGGGATCGCAGATCACCAGGTTCAGGAGCGTCTCGGACGAGGGCGTGTCGCCCATCGCCTTGATCAGCGGATCGAGCGTGCGGGCGACGATCGGCTCGGTGAGATCGCGGGGAGTGTAGTGGCTGCTCGTGCGCCTTCGCTCGGGACCGGGCTGGATGACCAGCCTGGCGGCGGCGGCCCGCTCGGGGTGGCGGCCGGAGAGCGGCTCCATCGCGGTGAGCGCCGACGCTTCATCATTCCTCGACGCGAGGGCTTCGACGATCTTCTTGGTGGTTGCCTTGTCGAAGCCGTATTCGTCTTCGAGAAAGCTCGCGCGCTGGTTCTTCGCAATCGCGAGCACCCGCTCCGCCTCGACCCAGATGCGCGCCGCGCCCTTCTTGGTCCCTAGCTTGATGCGCACCGCCCCGCCGTCGAGGCGCTGCACGCGGAACCCCATCAGCGCCTCGTAGACGCTCCCGATCTGCTCGACGTCGAGCGC
>JBKJQC010000947.1:0-5609 GCA_046593995.1 Polyangiales bacterium | reverse complement strand
CGCCGCGGGCGGTGCCGGCGATCTCGATGCCGAGGCTGCCATTGCCGTCCGGTGCCCCTGCCGGGCAGACGCCCGAGCCGCCGCTGATCAGGTTCGACGTCAGCTCGGGGAACCCGCGCGCGCGCACGGCGACGCCGACCGACGCGGCCCCCTCACCGACGGGAACGAATGGCGCGGAGTTCGAGGCGCTGCCGCCGTCGATCTTGTTGTTCGAGATCGTCGGCGAGGCACCGTCGGTGATCAGCACACCGACCGAGCGGCGCGTCCCGGTGGCGCTGCCGGCGATGGTGAACCCATCGACGCGAACCGCCCGCGTGATTCTCTCGGACTCGATGCGTAGCGTCTCCACCCCGAGCTCGTACGCTCCGTTCTCCACGAGCGTCTCGTCGGTGGTGTCGAACTTCGGCGCACCGTAGCCCGTGACGCGCGCCCACGTTGCGCAGTCGTACCCACCGAGGAGAGACGCCGCCACGTCGAGCACGACCCGTTCGTGGTAGGTGCCGCGGCAGACGTGGACGGCGTGCCCCGGAGCGGCGGAGGTTCGGAGGAAGCTCAACGCGTTGGTGATCGTCTTCTTCGGGCTCTTGGGCGAGCACCCGTCGTTGGTGTCGGCGCCGCCGCTGCTCGAGACGTAGACGATCTTTCCCATGCACCCCGGCGCGCATGCACCGGCACTGCAGAACGTCCCCGAGGCGCACGTGATCTCGCAGCCGCCGGTGTCGGGGCCGCTGTCGAGCGCTGCATCGGGCGCGTTGCCATCGGGGACGAGCGTCGCGTCGGTCTGGGGCGCATCGGAGGGAGCATCCGTCGCGGCGCTGTCGCCGAGCGCGGAGTCCTCGGACGTCGCATCGGCTGCGGCGTCGTCGACGGTCGCGACGTCGAACGACGCGCTCGAGCAGCCGACCGCCGAAAACGCGCAGAGCGCGAGCACACGCAGCACGGTCCGAGAGTGCATGCTCCAACGTACGGCGGCGCACGCAGGGGAACCAGGTCTCCGCGGAAACGATTCGACCGCGACAGAAACGTGTCGGTCGCGTCGGCGCAGTCACGGAGGCCGCGCTGCGACGGCGCACGATGATCGCAACGCACAACGTGTCCGCGTACGAGGCGGGGAACATCCAGCCCGCGTCGAACCGCTACTTCTTCAAGTTCGCCACGGACCTGAAGGGCGGGACGACGCACGACGACTACACGAAGCTCGTCCCGACGTTCGCGGCGCTCACGCCGGCATGCCTTTGAGAGGCGGTCCGACCGCCGTGGACGTGCCGCCGAGGCGGACCACCTCTGCTGCCGTGCGGCGGTAGCGACCGGCGCGGCGCTCGCAGAGTCGACGTCGCACTGGCGCGACGCAATGCTCCGGCGCCAAACGCGTGTACGCTGGAGCTCCACCGGTCGTTCGCGCGCAGCTCGCGACTCAACGATGGCGCCGCAGCATCAGGTGTCTTATCTGCGGCAGTCTTCAGACGCGCTCGACCGATGAGTGAAGCGCTCTACGACGGCTACGAGCTTCGATGCGGGCGCTCACTTCGGCTTGAAGGTCGCCCCGGGGCAGCGCGTCGCGCACTTGCCACCCTGGATGTCGGCGCAGCTACCTCCACGAGGACGTCCTCCACGCGTGCAAGGGCGAGAAGGACGGCAAGGAGACGGAGGGCGTCATCGTGACGAACGGCGGCACCGACGAGGTGCAGCTCACGATTCACGGCGACCATCTCTTCTACGACGATCTCCAAGCCTCGAACGCCAAGGTTCGGTTCACCGCGCTGTCGAAGGCCGACGCCAACGGCGACAGCAAGCTGACGCTCGACGAGCTCGCCGCCGTACGTTTGACGATGATCGCGGCGGAGGACGGGACCTTCGGCACGGGCGCGGCGGCGAACGTCAACACGCTGCGCGACTTCGTCACGGACCTCACGCGCACGGTCGGTCACTTCCGTGGCGAGGGCGAGTGCTTCGCGAAAGATCCTCCGAGATAGCGCGGAGGGCGTCTTGTTGCGGCGTTCATGAGGCGCGTTTCAGGGCACCATCGGCTACTTTGGAGTGATGGGCCCCACGATCGTCATCCTGTTCGTTGCGCTCGGGGACGCCAACGATCCCGCAACTCGGTCGGTGACGAAGACGACGCAGGAAGTCCTCGGCGAGGATAGCGTGGTGCTCGTTCGCGAGGTCGAAACGATGCCCGACGACGATCGCGCCGTCGAGCTCGAGAAGACGCTGCGTGCGTCGGCGGTCGTCGAGCTGAAGTGGTCCGCCCCCGATCATCGTGAGGCGGTCATTCGCGTGCACTCGTTCAGCGGGACCTGGACGGAGCGAACGCTGACCTTCGCCGCGTCCGACGCGGCATTGGAGCGTGGTCGCGGGATCGCGTTCGCGGTCGCAGCGATGGTTCCCGCGGAGCCCCCCCCGCCGCCGGCTCCCCCGCCGGCACCGGCTGCGGCGCCACCGCCGGTCGTCGCACGACCGCCGGTTCCGGAGGCGCCGCGCGCAGCGACCTCGGAGAGTGACGGCACGCGGTTCGTCGCCGTCGATCTCATGGCGCACTTTGCACCGAGCGCAGGGATCGATGCTGCGGCTGGCGGTGGCGCGCTCGCCTTCGCATGGACGCCGTCCTGGATCGGGCTGCGTGCTTCGATCGCGCGGCGCTCGTCCAGGATCGGCGCTGCTGCCGCGACTCTGACGGCCACACGGCTCGCGCTCGGCGCGATGGGCTCGCACCGGTTGACGCGTTGGTTCGGCATCGGCGGCCACCTCGATCTCGGAACCGTTCGCCTCGCCGCCGAGCGACTTGCTCTCGACGGCGCCGAACACGCGTCGGACCAGCGTTGGCTCCCCTACGGCGCTGCCGCCGTCGACGCGATGGTGTTCGTCAAGCGCGATGACGCCTTCGTTCTCTCCATCGGGATCGAGCATACGGCCGGCCCGACGAGGCTCGCCGTTGCGGCTGCTCCCGTCGGCACGCTGCCTCGGACGCGCGTGTACCTGGAGGTGGGAGTGCGCCTGTCATTCTGACGTTTCCGCCGGCCAGCCTGATTCGGACGGGGTCGCGTTACCCTCTTCATGTGTCCGCCCTTCGCCAAAAGCTCGCGCCCGTGCTGCGCCTGGTGAAGCGGAACGACGTGCCCGTGCGCACACTCGACGACACGGAGATCCTCGCCGGGATCCGTCGTGGCGATGACTCCGTCGCCGCGGCTTTCCACGCCCGGGTGCGGCCCTCCGTCGCGAGCGCAGTCGGTCGGCTGCTCGGCCGTCACGATCGCGACTTCAAGGACCTCGTGCAACACGCGCTCATCGAGATCATGCGATCGCTGCCGCGCTTTCGCGGCGAGTGCTCGCTCGACGCATGGTGCTCGAGGATCGCCGCGCGCGCGGTGTGGAACGAGATCCGAAGGCGACGCGTCGAAAGGCGGATCTTCGAAGGACCCATCGAGGGTGACTTCCCGCACAGCGGTGATGCGGAGCGAGATGCCGAGATTCGCGGCAGCCTCGAGCGCGTCCGCGTCCATCTCGGCGCGCTCGACCCCGATCGCGCGTGGACGATCGTCCTGCATGACGTCTGTGGCTACGACCTCGAGGAGATCTCCGGGATCACGAACGTTACCGTCTCCGCCGCACAGTCTCGACTGTCGCGGGGCCGTCGCGAGCTTCATGCTCGGATTGCCGGCGATCCAGAGCTTGCGCGCGAGTTGTCGGAAAGGAGGGCCCGATGAGCGAGCGTACGCCGCTCGCACAGGCGGCAGCCGAGCTGCTTGCGTCGGTGACGCCGGCTGTCGCGCCGCCCGACGCTGCGACGCAACACGCCGAGCTCGCCGCGATCCGAGCCGAGCTCGCGCGTGCAACGCGACGACGTCGCTGGAAGGTGCGGTCCCCCGTCATCGCGCTCGCCGCTTCGCTGGCAATTGGCGTGCTCGCGTTGCGAAATCGCGCGCAAGCGCCTGTCGCGCGTGCACCGGAGGGCGGGACGACGGTCACTGCTGCGCATGGCGAGGTCGTCGCGTACCGCGGCTCGTCGCGAATCGTACTCTCCGGCGGGAGCACCGTCATCGCGGGGGACGTCGTCACGTGCAGTGGCACGGACTGCAGCGCATCGCTGACGCTGCCGACCGGCAGTCACATCGTTCTCGGCGGAGCAGGCACGCGTGTAGCGCTCGACTCGCTCGCGGGAGGTACGCAGATCCTGAAGGTCGAGAGCGGCTCCGCGAGGTTCGAGGTCGAGAAGCTTCGACCGGGCGAGCGATTCGTCGTCAAGACGATCGACGCCGAGGTCGAGGTACGCGGGACGATCTTCCGGGTGACGGTCGTCGAGGATCCGCAGGCGTGCGTCGACTCCGGCCGGACGCGCGTCGAGGTCGCAGAGGGACTCGTGGCAGTGCGCCACGCTTCCACCGAGAACCTGGTGTCACCCGGCCAGCATTGGCCGACCACCTGCGTCTCGGCGATGCCGGCCGCCCCGCTTGCTCCGACGCCCAGCGTTGCACCGGCTCTTCCGGAGCCGAGGCCATCAGCGTCGGCGCAGAAGAAGGCATCGACGGCGGGGTCGGACCTCACCGCGCAGAACGCGTTGTGGGCCGACGCCGTGGCGGCGAAGAAGCGCGGTGACAGTGGCGCCGCGCTCGCGGGCTTCAACAACTACCTCGCCAAGTACCCGAGCGGCTTCCTCGCCGAGGCGGCAGAGGTCGAACGCATGCGCCTTCTCACGGGTTCGGCTCGCGTCGCTGCGGCCAGAGCCTACGTCGCCAAGCACCCGAACGGGTTCGCGCGTGCCGAGGCCCTCGCGATCATCGAACGAGGATCATGATCCGGGGGAGCTTGCTCGTGCTGATCGCCGCGTTCGGGATCGGCTGCGAAGGCGAGCTGACGCTCGGTGCGCCGCGCGATGCGTCGACGGATCCGCCGTCGATCGACGCCAACGCATCGACGGACGACGCCCCCGGCGATGTCGACGCGATCAAGGAGGCCTCCGCGGACGATGCGACGGAGTCGGGGCGCTTCAACGCGAACGGGTGCACGGCCGACGCATACTGCAAGCTGTCGTCGCTGCACTGTGAGCGGCGAAGTGGGGCCTGCGTCGCGTGCCTCGACGACTCGCATTGTCCGAAGGAGCGTCGACGCTGCGATCTGGCGCTGCATCGATGCGTCGAGTGCGGCACGGATCTCGATTGTCCGTCGGGAGATCGATGCGAGCCCGAATCACGCCGGTGCGTGCGGCTCTGCGGCGATGTAGGCGTGTGTCCATCCGACGCGCCTCGCTGCGACATCACGCGAGGGTTCTGCATCCGCTGCACGGTCGACGGAGACTGCGGGAAGCTGCGCTGCGACGTCAGGAGCGGGAGCTGCGTCGAGTGCGTCGAGGACGCCATCTGCCCGAAGGACCGGCCTCGCTGCGACTTCATCCAAGGTCGCTGCGTGCAGTGCCTCGACCACCGCGAATGCCCGGCGACGCGGCCGCTGTGCGAGCCGTCGTCCGGCTCATGCCTCGCGAAGTAACCGCCACGGAGGTGGAATCATGCGCGTTCCGCAGATCCTGTTTGCTGGTATCGTCATCGGCTGCGGTGGCTCTTCGGACACGGGTACCGCGGGCGGACGGCCGGTCACCACCTTCAACGGAACGCCGT
>JBKJQC010000493.1:0-2503 GCA_046593995.1 Polyangiales bacterium | reverse complement strand
GTCGGCAGACAAAGCGCTCCCCGGCGCAGGGTGGACCGCGACGATCTCTCGCGTGGCGAGCGGGTCGCGAGCAGTGTCGCGCTCTCGGACCGTCCTCTCGATGGCGTCGATTTGCGCGAGCAATGACTCTCGGTGCCGCTGTGGATCGCGCGGCGGAACGGGAAGAGCGCGGCCGCCACGTTGCGGCGGTTCGTACGTATCCATCGAGGAGATGCGCCCGCGAAGGAGCGGAAGCCGCTTCTCCGCCATTGATCAGCTCCGCATCGGCAGCGCGCGCCGTGTGGCCTCTTCCAGCGCAGCGAGCACGTCCGCCTCGGTCAACTCGTCGCGCCCTGCGAGCGCCATCGTCCGAATGGCGTCGTCGCATGCGCGCGCAACGTCAGCGAAGCTAAACGCGCCGGCGCGCCTCGCGAGCACATGAGCGTCGGCCGCGGAAAAGCCGAACGTGCCGAGGCGCAAGAGGAGCAGTCCCGCGATCTGCTGCTCCGTAGGCCTGTCGAATGGAACCATCAGATCGAACCGGCGGAACACGGCGCGGTCGAGGAGCTCCGCGTGGTTCGTGGCCGCGACCATGATGCTGCCGCTGACGTCTGCGTCGACGAGCTGCAGGAACGCGGTGACGACCCGGTTCATCTCACCGACGTCTTGCGAGTCGCCGCGCGCCTTCCCGACCGCGTCGAACTCGTCGAATAGGTAGACGCCGGGACGGCGCGGCATCTCCGCGAAGATCGCACGCAGCTGGACGGCGGTCGACCCGAGGAAGCGCGAGAAGAGCGCGTCGAAGCGAACGGTCATCAACGGCAGGCCCATCTCGCCGGCGAGCACCTTCGCGGCGAGCGTCTTGCCACAGCCCGGCGGGCCGTGGAACAGGAGTCGTCGCCGGGGGCTCACGCCGAAGCGCTCCAAGCGTGCCCGAGAACGGTTCTCTTCGATCACGCGCAATACCAGCTCGCGCACTTCGTCGCGCAGGACGATGTCCCGCAGCCGCTCGTCGCGGTGACCGCCTTCGAGGATGTCGGCAAGGTCGCCGCGCGGCTGCGCGATATCCACGAGAGGCCCGGCCCGGCGCGCCGACACCGGCGGCATCTTCGCGATGATCGCGCGGATCTCCTCGGCGACGCGGACGTGCCCGGCCGTGCTCTCTGCAGAGGCGAGCTGCAGCGCCGCCCTCCGAAATGACGACTCGTCGCCATCGGCATGCGACTGCAGCAGGAGCTTGAGGATGTCGGCTTTCATCGGGAGGCGTCAGCGTGGGATGCGGGCCGCAGGTTCGAGATCGCGGGCCAGATTGGTGCTCGCCCGTGCCGCGGATCGTCGAGCGAGCTTAGAGAAGCTCGATCGGCAGGGCCAGCTCTCGTTGTCGTCCTCGGCTAGCGGCAACATCGAACCGAGAGTGCGGCGCCAACGCGGGGAGCTCGCTCGTGCGCACCCGCATTCGGCTCCACAGCTGCGGTCGTCAGTCGTCCTCGAAGCCCGGAAGGGACGGCCCCTTCGCGGACTTCTTCGGCTTCGCCCCCGCCTTCTTCGCCGGCGCCTTGCGGGGAAGGCGCGGATCTCCATGCTCTTGAGGTCTTCGCCTACGAGGAAGAGCGCGCCGACGGGATCGGGGTGGCAACGACGCCGAGGAAGACGATGCGGTGAGTCGAGATCGGCCGCGGCGGGAGCCCGCAGCGCCCGCCGCACGCACCACTACACTCCGAAGGCCTCCATGCATTGCGCGGTGCGCTTCTCGATACGCGCCACGTCGCGCCTCGACCAGGCGGGAAGCCGTCGGAATCGTATTGCGGAGACGCGCTCCACCTGACCGGAACGGGACGTGCGGTAACCGATGCTCCAGTAGAAGATCGCACCCGGGCTCACGAGCGGGCGATCGTCGTCCGAGATTTCGTCGGAGCCGATGACCGCTTCTTCTTCTGGTCTCGAAGGGTCGGTGAGATCGCGGAGAACGACGACGACCTCGTCCCCCTGAATCTCTTGGATCGCTCCCTCCCACTGCTCCCGCAGGTCGAACCGTTCCTCGGGCACGTGCAGTGGTCGCAGCACCACGACGCACGCATCCGCGGAGCGGAGCGTCGCGCGGGCCGTCGCCCAGCGCGGTTCTGTCGCATCCGGAACAGGATCGCCACTGCTCGTCCAGCACGCGACGTTCACGAGGACGCGGTCCTGCACGATGACGGGAGCGCCCTCGATCGACGCAAGGCCAGGGGACCCGAGCGCCGCATCGGAAGAGGCGGTGCGTTGAGGCCGCTCGTTTGTGTCGAGCCAGCTCGGCACTTGCGGTGTGGGACCGGTCACGGGTTCCTGCGCTCGAGTCGCTACGTGCTGTGCCGTCTGCTCACGAGCCGGCCTTCAGCTTGATCTCGCGCGCGCTCACACGGTCGTCGGCGTCATGCTGCGCGCGTCCGAGCTCCTCGACGACGAGTCCTCCGCGTTGCCATGCGGGCAGCGCACTGACGATGCGCGCCGTCTCGATGGTCGCCTTCCAGTACTGAGCTGAGTCGGG
>JBKJQC010000386.1:0-5661 GCA_046593995.1 Polyangiales bacterium | reverse complement strand
GGCTGGCGTCTTCGTGCTGCTCAGCGTCACCGGCTGGGCGGCGGTGAAGCGGCTGACGCGAGAGTTTCGAGCGGCGCCGGCGTTCTCGCTGGCGCTGTCGCTGCTCGGCACGTTGATCGCGGTGCTCATGACGAGCGGCGCCACCCTGGTGATCTTCGGCGAGCGGTTTCGCGAGGGCGCTTGGACGTACTTCCTGATGATCCCGGCGCTGTATGCTGTCTTCGGCTGGTTCCGGAGACGCCTCGGACCACCGACGCCGGTCGAGGAACGTCTCGGGATGTTGATCGCGGCGGCACCCGTCAGAAAGCCGAGCGCGATGCCCGGATCCACCCCCGCGTTCAGGCACATCGTCCTCCCGCTCGATGGCTCGGCGCTCGCCGAAGCGGCGCTCCCTCTGGCCCAGTCGCTCGCTCGCAGCTACGCGTCCAAGCTCACGCTGCTCTCGATCGTCGAGGCCGCGGATCCGCGCGACGACGCGGATGCGGACACCCGGCGATACCTCGAGGATGTGACCCTCGACCTCCGCTCCGCCGGTCACGAGGTCGAGGTCGAGGTGCGGCGCGGCGATCTTGCGGAGCAGATCGGTCGCGTGGCGCAGGAGGACGGCGTCGACCTGATGATCATGACCACCGATGGGCGCAGCCGCCTCCAGCGCTGGCTTGCCTCGAGCGTGACCACGGGAGTGATCTATCAGACGACGCCCCCGCTGATCGTTCTGAGGCCGAGCGAGGACTGGCACGCCACCCGCACCCGTTTCGCGCGCCTGCTCGTGGCGCTCGACGGCTCGGAGATCGCAGAGCAGGTGCTGCCATACGTGCGCGAGTTGGCGATGCGGTTCGGCGGAGAGGTCATCCTGCTCTCGGTGCCCGATGGTTCGGAGTCGGACGGGATCGCGGGGCGCCTCGAGGCCTACCTCGATCGGATCGTCGATTCGCTCGGACGTGACGGTGTGGTTGCGCGACGGCTGGTGCTGGGCAGCGAGCCAACGCGCGGCATCCTCGACACCGCGCAGAACGAGCGCTGCGATCTCGTGATGATGGTGAGCCACGGCCGCGGCGGAATTGCACGACAGGAGCACGTCCGCCTCGGCAGCGTCGTCGACGAAATCATCCAAGCGGCGCGCTGCCCGATCTTCCTCGTCTCTGCGACCGCGCCCCTCGCCCGGGTGCGGAGCTTGTCGGACGATCGGCGCGCGCCATCGCAACCTGGCGATTAGGCTCCCTCGACGATGGCAATCCACAGCGGCAGCCCCGCAGCAGGTACAGACCTCGGCGACGTGATCGTGGTCGTCGGCATCGAGGCGGTCACGGTCGAGTCCGCGCTGGAAGCCGCCGCACGACAAGCCGGCGCGGAGGGGATCTCGCTCGTCGGTCCGCTTCCGCAGCCCGAGCCGTTCGGCCACGGGATCGCGTTGGGCCACGGGTCGTCGAAGAGCTCGTCGAAGCCCGTCGTTCTCCTCGTGAGTCTCGCCGCGCCCCTGTCGCTGGTCACGCCCGATGGCGTGCCGATCCGTCATGTGGTGGAGGTCGTCGTCCCCGACCACGACGCCGAAGCGCCCCACGACCTCATCGCGAAGGTCTCCCGCGCGTTCGCCGATCCCGTATTCCGTCGCGCCGCGAAGCGCGCGCAAAACCGCGCGGCGTTCGTCGCGGCCTACGCCGCCTACGCTGTCGAAGACAGCGCCGGAACAGCGCAAGAGGACCCTCTCGAACCGACCGGCCGGCTCGGCGGCGGCCTCGCGCGCGATCTCCGCGGATACGCTTCGCGCTTCGCCTCGGACCTTCGCGACGGGCTGCACCCGAAGGTGATCGCCTCGGCGTCGTTCCTCTATTTCGCGTGTCTCGCGCCTGCCGTTGCGTTCGGCGCGTTGATGTCGGAGAAGACGCACGGCGCAATCGGCGCGGTCGAAATGATCGTCGCGACGGCGTTCTGCGGCGTGATCTACGCGTTGCTGTCGTCCCAACCGCTGGTCATCCTCGGCGGCACCGGTCCGCTGCTGGTGTTCACCGCGGTGCTCTACGAGCTCTGCGAGCGCCTGTCGTTTCCGTTTCTACCGGTCTACTCGTGGGTCGGGCTGTGGACGATGGCATTCTTGCTGCTCGCCGCGCTCACGGAGGCGAGCCGTCTCGTACGCCGGCTCACGCGCTTCACCGACGAGATCTTCGCCGGGCTCATCTCGGTGATCTTCATCGTAGAGGCCGTGAGCTCCACGATTCGCGTGGCGAAGCACCCCGAGTCGACCCACGCCAGCGGTCTCCTCTCCGTGATGTTGGTGCTCGGAACCTTCCAGATCGCCCGAACGTTCGCTCGCCTGCGCAAGACGCCATACCTGCGACGCGGGTTACGAGAGGGCCTCGCCGACTTCGGACCGGCGATCGCGATGGGCGCGATGGGGTACCTCGCGTATCGACTTCACGTCATCGAGCTGCCGTCGCTCGATCTGCCACGCCAGTTCGCCACGACCTCGGGCCGGCCGTGGGTGTCTTCACTGACCGCTGTCCCGGTGTGGCTGTGGTTCGCCTCGGCGGTGCCAGCGTTCTTCGCCACCATCCTCTTGTTCCTGGATCAGAACATCACCTCACGGATCATCAACGCGAGCTCGCACCGGCTGAAGAAGCCCGTCGGCTACCACATGGACCTGGTCATCCTCGGCGTGTTGATCGGAGCCTGCTCGTTGCTCGGGTTGCCGTGGCTCGTCGCCGCGACGGTGCGCTCCTTGAATCATCTTCGGAGTCTCGCGACCTACCAGCCCGACGACAACGGCGAGCTGCGTATGACCGGGGCCCGCGAGACCCGCCTGTCCGGGCTGCTCATTCACTTGCTGGTGGGAGGGAGCCTGTTCCTGCTGCCGCTCCTCTCGAAGATCCCGCTCCCGATCGTCTACGGGCTGTTCCTCTACATGGGCGTGTCGTCCCTCGCGGGCAACCAGTTCATGGAGCGCCTTCGGCTCTTTGTCACCGACCCGGAGCTCTACCCCGACACGCACTATCTCGCGCGCGTTCGGCGCAAGACGCTCCACGGCTTCACCGTCCTGCAGCTCGTTGGACTCGGCGTGCTCTGGTTCGTCAAGATCAGTCCGCTCGCGATCCTTTTTCCCCTCGCGATCGTCGCGCTCGTCCCGCTCCGTTGGTTCGCGGGAAGACTCTTCGACGAGCGTGAGCTCGCGGTTCTCGACGCCGACGAGGTGCCCGCGAGCGTGGATGGGCGCGAAACGGAGTGAAGGTCGCGAAGTGACTCGGAACGAGGAGCGCGCGAATGACCGCGAGTCTCCAGCGGCGAGGTGCATTCGCCGAGGAGCTTCACGGTAGACGGTGACGGTCGACGGAGGTTCGAGCACAGCTCACGGGCGTTCGGTCGCGGGGGTGGCGGACTCGGTGATGTCCAGGTAGACCTTCGTGATCTCGGCCTCGTCGAGGAAGCCGATGATCTGCCCTGCCTCGTCGACCACCGGGAGCTCGCGCATCCCGCTCTCGAGCATGCGCTGGATGGCCTCGTGCAAGTCGTCGGCCGGGCGCACGAACACCGGCGCGCGCATCACCTCGGCGGCGATCGCGATGTCCTCGATATCGTGGTCGGCGCCGAAGCGACGGAGCGCCGCGGTGTCGATGAGTCCGATCATCTCGTCGTCCGCGGAGAGGATCGGGAACGCATCCTGCCAGTCGTTCTCGGCGATCTTCGCCACGACCTCGCGCAGCGCCGTCGCGGGGCGGAACGTGGTGTACGCGCGACCGCGGATCACGACCTCGGCGACGGTCTTGGTCTCGAGCACGTCGGCGACCATCTCGTGCGCGTGCGCCGCGGAGTCGCGCTTGGTGTTCACTTGCGCGTGATAGAGCGAGACACGCCGCAGCGCGACGAACGCGATGCCCTCGGCGAGCATCAGCGGCACGAGCAGGTCGTAGCTGCCGGCGAGCTCGCACGTCATGACGAGTGAGCTGATGGGGACGTGCGCGATACCGCCATAAAACGTGCCCATTCCCACCAGGGCAAAGGCGCCGGGATCGAGCCGGGGATCGTGGAAGATGAGCTGCGCCGCGCGGCCGAACGCGCCGCCGACCAACCCACCCATGACGAGCGAGGGCCCGAAGTCTCCCGCGCTACCGCCGGTTCCGACGGTGAGAGCTGTGGTGAGGATCTTCACGATGAGCAGCACCGCGAGCAGCTCGACCGCGCGCCATCCGCCCGGGAGGAAGCCACCGCCGGTGATCGAGAGCTGCGCGATCCCGTAGCCACCGCCGAGGATGCCGAACCCCTGTCCCGGCGCGCCGACGCGCGGTCCGAGGAGCACGATCATGGGCGTCGCGATCAGGCCGACGAGCAGACCGCCGACGGCGGGTCGGAGCCACGGGCGGATGCGCATCTTCGCGGTCCGTTCCTGGACCGTGCGGAGCACGCTGAGGAACACCACCGCGACGAGCGCGACGAACATCGCCATCAGGGCGTAGAGCGGCAGATGCGCCGGCACGAACGGATAGTGCAACGCGTGCGCGAACAGCGTGCTCTCGCCGTAAATCGATACGAAGACCGAGTAGGAGACGACGCTGGCGAGCAGCGCCGGGATCAGCGCGTCCGACTCGAAGTCGTCGCGGTAGAGGATCTCGACCGCGAGCAGCGCGGCGCCCAACGGCGTGCGGAACACCGCCGCCATGCCTGCCGCGCATCCCGCGACGAGGAGGATCCTCCGTTCGCGGACATCGACGCGGAGATAGCGTCCAACGGTCGAGCCGATCGCCGCGCCGATGTGCATCGTCGGCCCCTCGCGACCGCCGGAGCCGCCGGAGCCGAGGGTGAAGATCGACGCGAGCCCCTTCACCATGATCACGCGCCGTCGCACGTGACCCTGCTCGCGATGGAACGCGTTGATCCACGCGTCGCCGCCGCCACCTTGCGTCTCGGGCGCGAAGCGCGCGCTGAGCAAGCCGCCGATCAGCGCGCCGGCCGCCGGGATCAACCAGAGGAGCCATGGACGAAAGGGCGCCGCGACCTCGGAGGCCGGCCCACGTTCGCCCCGCGCCCGCAGCGGCACATAGCCTGCTGCGCGCTCGAGCCACCAGTGCTGCGCGAACTCGAGGCCGTAGAAGAAAAGAGCGCCGAGCACGCCGGCCACTGCGCCGACGACCGCAGCATGGAGCAACGTCCGCCCGACGAGGCGTAGCTCGAGAGGCGTCCGATTGAACGCAGCGAATCGTCGCCAACTCGGGCCGGAGCGCTCGTTCGACACGCGGAGCCATGCTCATCAGGCCGCACCCGGGCGTCGTCAAACGTCGGCGTGTCTTGTGGCAATTTTGTTCGGCGCACGTGGACGTGAGGCATTCTTGCGCGAGCCTCGGCCAGCGAGAGCCGAGAGCTCCGTGCGGCACGTCACGTGCGTGGGCGTCTCGGCCTCGTGTCAGGCTTCGTTCGGTGGATCGCAGAGCGTCTCGGCCTTGCGATCGGTATGACCCTCGCGCTCGTGGTCATCGGGCTGATCTCGCTCGCGCGCCTGCCCGTCGATGCGGTGCCCGACGTCACGAACAATCAAGTGCAGGTCGTCACCGCGGCGCCCGCGCTCGGTGCCGGCGAGGTCGAGAAGCAGATCACACTGCCGGTCGAGCGCGCGATGGCGGGGATCCCCGGCCTCAAGGAGATGCGCAGCGTCTCGAAGCTCGGGATCAGCGTCGT
>JBKJQC010000825.1:0-5651 GCA_046593995.1 Polyangiales bacterium | reverse complement strand
CTTGAGGATCTCCTTCACGTAGGCGATGGGCACGGCGTACACCTCGTCCGCCATGCGGAAGGCGAGGAACTCCGTGCGGGCTCCGCGCTCGACTGCGCGACGTGCGACCGCGGCCCTGCGCCCTTCGGGTGCCGCCGGGGCACGCGCGGGTCTGCTGCGCGCTTTCATGCTTCGTTCCCTCCGGCGCCGTGCGGTCGCCGCGCGACGAGACGCGTCGCCTCCGTCGAGGCGAGCACCTCCTCGACGATCGCAGGCGCGTCGATCACGAGCCCGACGCGCTGATCACCGAGCTCGGTGGCGCCCGCGAAGCCGCGCACGCCGTCGAGCGACTTCCCGAGCGGCTTGATGACGATGTCCTGCTGCCCGATCAGCTGGTCGACGACGCAGCCGAGTCTCTGGTTGCCGACCCCGACGACGACGACGAAGCGACGCAGCGGAACCCCGCTCTCGGGGGGCGGGAGGCCGAAGAGCACGTCGAGCCGACAGAGCGCGAGGGTCGAGCCGCGGAGGCTCATGACCTCGCGCCCCTCGATGGTCCGCACGGCGCTGGCATCGAAGGTGAGCGCCTCGAGCACGCTGGCGAGCGGCAAGGCATAGCGACGCCCCGCGATGACCACGACGAGCGCGCTGATGATCGCGAGCGTGATCGGGAGCGTGACCGTCATCTTCGTGCCGATCCCGAGCTCGCTGTACACGTCGATGACGCCGCCGAGCTTCGAGATGTTGGTCTTGACGATGTCCATCCCCACGCCGCGCCCGGAGAGCTCGTCGACGCCCTCCTTGGTGGTGAACCCGGGGACGAAGATGAAGCCGAGGATGTCGCGGCCGATGAGCGACGTGGACTCCGTCTCGGTGACGAGCCCGCGCTTGATCGCGCCGCGCAGCACCTTCGCCTCGTCGATCCCGGAGCCGTCGTCCTGCACCTCGATGACGACGTGATTCCCCTTCTGATAGGCGTTGAGCGCGATCGTGCCCTGCTCAGGCTTGCCGCGCTCGTCGCGCAGCCGTCGCGACTCGATGCCGTGATCGATCGCGTTCCGGATCATGTGCATCAGCGGATCGCTGAGCTCCTCGACGATCAGCTTGTCGACCTCGGTCTCGGCGCCGGTGATGACGAGGTGGATGTCCTTGTCGTGCTCACGGCTGATCTGCCGAACGACGCGCGCGAGCTTGTCGAAGACCTGGCCGAGCGGGACCATGCGCACCTCGAGGATCCCGCTCTGGAGATCGCCGAGGTGGCGGTCGAGCGCGCGGTGCATGCGATGGAGCTCGCTCCCGAGCTCGCGCAGCTCGGGGTTGCCGCGCACCCGATCGGTCATACGCGACAGCGCCGAGCGCACGATGGCGAGCTCCGCGACGATGTTCATCAGGTGATCGAGCTTGCGGATGTCGACGCGGACGGTCTGCGCGACGCCGCGGATCGAGATTCCCTTCTGGACCTCGGGATCACGGATCGGATCGTCGTCCAGCACGATCGGCGACGGGGCCGGGCGATGGGGCGCGGTTCCCGGCGAGCCGTAGGACGCGTGCAGGTCCTCGGGGGCGGCGGGCGGCGTCGTGACGCGCCCGGGCTCGTGGTACGCCGTGACCGGCGGCTCGCTCGGCAGCGGCGGCTTGGTGTGCCCCGCTCGGCGTGCGACGGCCTCGATCGACACGTTCGCGTCGCCGAGCTCGCTCCGCAGGACGTCGATGCTCTGTCGGCTCGCGAGCAGCACGTCGAGATCGATCGAGTCGCTGTCCCCCCCCTCCCCGCTCGGGAGGTAGGTGAGGATCTCGCCGTGCGGCTTCGCGCGCGACTTGAGGTTGTCGAGCGCGCCGTCGATGGTCGCGAGGTCGAAGCGGACGCGGATGACGTAGAGGCCGACGCCCTGCTGCAGGTTCGTCCGCAGCCGATGTTCCTCGTACTCGGTGAGCACGGCGAGGAGCCCCGGATCCAGGTCGTACTCGGCGAGGGGGTTCGGCGCGCCGCCGGCGGGGCGCGAGATCGCGGTGTCGAGCGCGGCCAGGAGCTCGTCGACCGCGCGCGCGGGCTCGGCCTCGCCGCTGCGCAGCGCGGTCAGGAGTTGGCCGTAGACGTCGACCGCCTGGAACAGCACGTCGAGCACGCGCGCCGACATCTCGACGCGCCCGAGCCGCAGATCGTCGAGGAGATCCTCGAGGTGATGGGACAGCGTCGACATCCGGGCGACGCCGAACAGGCTCGAGAGCCCCTTCAGCGTGTGCACCGCGCGGAACGCGTCGTTGATCAGCTCGTGGTCGGCGTCGGCCCTGCCGCCCTCGGCGCGCTTCTTCATCCCGGCGTCGAGCGCGAGCAGATCGCGCGCGAGACCCTCGATGATCTCCTGCGCCTCGCTGATGAACTCGTCGCGCTGGTCCATCAGGACTGTCGGTTCTGCTTCGCGCGCGCGGGGTTCAGCGCTTGCCCGGCTGCGAGGCGCGACCGCGCGGGTTCGCGAGATGCGCGCGCACGAGGTTGCGCAGATCCTCGGGCTCGAACGGCTTCGAGAGGTAGCTGTCGGCTCCGAGCGCGATGCCGCGCTGACGATCGCGCTCCGAGGCCTGCGTGCTGATGATGATCAACGGCGTCTGCTTGTGGTGCTCGCTCTTGCGGACGAAGTTGACGAGCTCGAGGCCGTTGATGTCCGGCATGTTGATGTCGGTGACGACGCAGTCGTACGGGCCGCGTGGCAACAGGCGGAGCGCCTCGAAGCCGCTCGAGGCCTCGACGACCTCGATGGGATCTTGTCCCGGCACGTCCTCTTCGAGCGCCGCGCGCACGAACGAACGCATCGCCGCCGAGTCTTCCACGACCAACACGCGAGCCATTCGCTGAGGAGAGTCTACACGCGCGCGGCGCGAGAGGTCCAAAGACGGAACAAGCCGGCGGGGGAGCGCCCCTTGATGGAGACCATCCAGATGGGGGTACCCTGTCCGGACGGTGCTTCCGCTCGTGATCGCCCGGCCATTTGCCCCCACACGAGCCTCTCTGCTCGCGGTCGTGGCCGTGCTCGCGGCGTGTGGTCGTCCCCGACCTGACGCGCCCACCACGCCCCCCTCGGCGCGCCGCTCGGTTTGGGCGAGCGTCGAGCCGGCCCGGCACGTCGCGCTGGACCCGATCACCGCGACCGCTTTCGCTCGGCGGGAGCTCTGGTCTTGGACGTCCGCCGCAGGGATCGCGCGCATCCGCGAGGGCCCGTTCCTCCGCATGACCGTCCTGCGGCATCCCCCCGACCGGAGCCACTACGACGTCCACCTGCGCGGCTCGGACGATCACGCCGCCGCGACGATGTTCGCGGAGCCTCCCTTCGACCACGTGCGCTACGCGTGGACCAACCCGTGGGGCGCGATCGACGGCGTGGACGACGAACGCTACGGCGATCACGCGATCCGCGTGCTGCTGCGACCGGACGCGATCGTCGTGCGTTTCGTGCCTCGAAAGCCCTTCGGTCGCGATGATCCGACGAGCCCGTTCCGACTCTCGCTGCCGGAGTGGAGCTTCTTCGATCTGTCGGGGCAGGAGGTCGACCGCACCGTCGCGCTGGCAGAGCGGCACCGCATCGCGGCCGTCTTCCACATCGTGCTCGCGCGCGACGGCGATCGATTCGTCGGGTATCGGGAGATCGTCCTCGTGCAGGAGCAGCCGATCGAGAGCGTTGCGATCGGCGGCCCCGAGCTCGTCGCAGCGCTCACCGACGCGCGCGCGATCGTGACGAATGTCGATCGAGCCGACGCCGTGCCGCGCCACTGCGACGATCGCTTCGTCGCGGATCACGTGCGCGCGCGGTGGGTCGAAGCGCGCGAGCCGATCGACGACGAGGAGCGGTGGCTGCTCACGCTTCCGTTCCCGCGCGACCGCTATCGAGATCTGCCGCGTCTGTCGGCGCTGCTCGCACACGCAGCGCGGGTCGCGCGTCGCGGTTCGGCCCTACCACCGTGAGAGCGCTCGGCCCCGGGCGCCGCGCTCGAGAGGGGCCTGCCCGGTCACTCCGCCCCCAGGGTCACCCCCACGTGACGCCATGCGGCGTGGCGCGTGACGCGAAAACGCGGAAAATTCTGGTGGTTCGTGGTGGTACGCTCGGTGCTGAAAGGACGGTCCATGCGTCTCCGTTCGCTTACGCCTTTCGTGCTCGGTCTCGGGTTCATGCTCTCCACTTCGGCGGTCGGCTGCATGGCCAAGGGCGTCGAAGAGGAAGACGCCGAGTTCGATCACGACTGGACCGACGATTTCGAGAACGACGACGCGGAGGAAGCCGCCGAAGGCGCCGAGCAGGGCGTCGTCGACGAGCTCGACGATCTCGACGACACCGAGGATCTCGGCGAAGGCACGAACGATCCCGGACCGAGCGGCACGCCCTTCCCCACCGAAGGCAACGAGGAGAACGCGACCCCGCCCGTCGAAGGTGAAGGGGGAGGCGAAGGGGGAGGCGAAGGCGAAGGCGTTCCGGAGGGCTCCTGGGAAGGCATCGGGGAGATCGCTGGCGGCGGCTTGCCTGCGCATCCGGTGCGGCCGCCGAGGCGCGGCCCGCACGGTCCGCTGTCGATCATCGAAGACGATCCGAACTTCTCGGGCTTCGCCGGCTGGGACGCAGCGGGGAAGAAGGTCTACGACGTCGCGAAGGCGGGCGAGCGGCTCGATCAGGCGAAGGCGCTCGGGGCCGACGCGATCCGCATCATGCTCTGGTGGAAGGAAGCCGTGCCGGGGGGCGCGAACGCGAAGACGAAGCCCGCCGGGTTCGTCGCGAGCAAGCCAGACGACTACGACTGGCGCGGCGTCGACATGCAGATCGAGCAAGCGCGCCGCCGCGGGCTCAAGATCGTCGTGACGATCCCGGCCGGCCCGATGCCCTATTGGGCCTCGGAGGAGCCGGACTACTGCGAGAAGAAGGGGGGCTGGAGCTGTTCGTGGAAGCCGAACGTCCGCGAATACGCGAAGTTCGTCACCGCGATCGGTCGCCACATCAAGGCGAAGCGCTACCGCATCTGGGCCTTCACGTTCGTGAACGAGCCGAACATCGGCGCCTTCCTCTCGGACGAGTCGCCGCGCAAGACCGCCTATCGGTATCGCAAGATGTGGTTCGCCGCGCGCAAGCACCTCCGTGCGACGGCGAAGCTGACCGCGCGCGTATGGTTCAGCGACCAGGCGAACAACCAGAACGAGCTCGAGCCAGACGCCGTGCGCTGGCGTCTGTTCAACGAGTCGCTCTGCCTGAAGCTCGAGAGCGATCCCGAGGTGGTGCCCGGGTTCTGCCCCGCGAAGAAGCGCAAGGTCAACGCGTCGGGCATCGCGTTCCACCCCTACGCCGCGACGCCGAGCAAGGCGCGCGACAGCGTCGCGTTCCTGCAGAAGCTCGTCGACGAAGCCGCCCAAGAAGGGCGCATCCCCCGCAATCGCGGTCTCTACATGACCGAGTCGGCGTTCCTCACGGGCCGTGCGTCGTCGTCGTCGAACCTCGGCGCGGCGGGCGTCGTCACCCCGGAGCAGCAGGCGATCTACGGGAACATCGTCGACCGCCTCCTCTCGCAGATGCCGCGCGTGAAGTCGCTCTCGCAGTACGAGCTCGTCGACGAGGGGCGCGGCACCTGGGACTGCGGTCTCCGCTTCGCGACCGGCGTGGTCGTGCTGAAGAGCGTCCTGAAGAGCGGCGAACAGG
>JBKJQC010000245.1:0-4803 GCA_046593995.1 Polyangiales bacterium | reverse complement strand
CGTCGCCGACCCAGACGATCTCGCTCCCGAGATCCATGCGGAAGAGCGCCGCGCCGAGCTCGAGGCGGTCGAGCGGCCGCACGCGCGTGCCGATCTCGTAGGAGTCCGCCGGCGCGATGAGGGTCGCGCGGGCGTCGCGCGGATCGGCTCGGCGTACGGCACCGCGCGCGTCGTTGCTGTGGAAGCCGCGGCCGTACGCGAGGTACAGGTCGACGGCCCGGGCCGGGGAGAATATGAGCGAGAGCTTCGGCGAGATCGCCATCGCGGCGGCGACTCCCGAAGCGTTCTGCCCGTCGCGCACGAGCCGGTCGCGCACGCGCACGTCGATGCGATCGACACGCGCACCGAGCACGGCGCGAAGCCAGCGGAGGAGGCGCGCGTCCTCCTCGACGTAGATCGATGTGGCGCTCTCGGCGACCTCCGCGTCGACCGTCGCGCCGCGGAGCACGCGCGCCTGCGAGAGCTGCAGCGTCGTGTCGATGGCGTCGTGACGCCCCTGGAAGCCGACCGTCGTGACGAACCGCATGTCCCCGACCGCGGTCCTTCGGCGGTGGTACCAGTGGGCGCCGAGCACGGTGCGTCCGTCGCTCTGCGCGATCTGATCGCCGGCCGCGGCATCGTTGGCGAAGAAGGTGAAGTTCGAGAAGAGATCGAGGTGCTGCCGGATCAGGTAGACGAGCGCGCGCGCCTCGTCGTCGCCCTGGTGATAGCCGTAGGAGATGCTCAGCTGGTGGCGCTGACTCGCGCCGCCGTCGGTGGGATCGATCGCGCCGTATGCCGTCGGGAGCTCGGGGATCCTTCCGACCGCGCGGAGCGGGACCTGTCCCGACGCATTCCACGAGCCTCCGTACGACATCCACGTGAAGGCGAGCTTCCCCGGACCGAGGTGGCGCGTCGCACGTCCGAAGAGGTTGAGCTTGCGGAACTTCTCGGGGTTGATGAACGGCCCGTTCGTCGTCGAGAGCTCTCCCGCGACGATCGTCGACCAGTCGTCGCCGAGCTCCGGCGCCGCGATGAACACGGTGCGCGCGGAGCCGAAGCTGCCTCCCTCGACCATCACGCTCGAGTGATGGACGTGATCGACGAGCCCGAGATCGACCGACCCCGCGACGGCGAAGTCGCCGTGGGCGGCGGAGTACGGGCCCTTGATCGACGACACCGTGTGAACGAGCTCGGGGATGATGAAGTGCGGGTCGATCCACCCTTGGCCGTGGGCGTGCGAGGGCTGGTTGATCGGTACGCCGTCGACCGCCATCGCGATGTCGGTCCCGTGGTCCGCGTCGAACCCGCGGATGAAGTATTGGTAGGCCTTTCCTCCGCCCGCGTGCTGCACGACGAGGAGCCCCGGGACCACGGAGAGGACGTCACCCACGCGGACGCGTGGACGTAGCTTCAGATCGCGCGCGCGTGCTTCGTGCGTCGATGCGGTCGTCGCCTTGTCACCGCTGACGATGACCTCCTGCGGCGTCTCCGGCGGCGGAGGCGGCGCGGGCTTCGCGGGCGGCGGGGGATCGTTCTCGTGGGCGCGCGCCACGCGAGGCGCGAGCGGCGCGGTGAGCGCTGCGATGGCCAGCGCGACCATCGCGTGCACTCGTAGCTCGCGAACGTGTGCGGGCATCGAAAATCCCACTTACCACAGTCCGCTCGACCTTCGACGGCGCGCGCGAAGAAAATATTTTGAAAATCGCGCTTCCGCTCGCGAGCGGATCGCGAAGGTGACACATCGATCACCGGCTCGCGACCATGACCCGCACAAACCTCAGACAAGGCGAGGTGCGACGCGAGCTGCGGGCGAACATGCGTCCACTGTACGGTCGAGAAGGCATCGCGATTTCTGTGATGGCGATCGATCCGTCGATGGAGTCCGCTCGTACGGCTTAGATGGAAGCTCGCACAGCGAGGCGCTGCTTCCAACCACAGGAGTGTGCCGAGATGAGAAACCGAAGCCTATTCACCGCCCTCGTGGCGGCCACGCTCGTCTCGGCCGCTGCCGCCGACGTCGACGCGTCGAGCCACCGCGAGGCGCCCTTCATCACGAAGAGCCCGAAGGTCGACTCGACCGACTTCTACATGTTCCGCAGCTACGAGGCCACGCGCGAAGGCTACGTGACGGTGATCGCGAACTATCAACCGTTCCAGGATCCGTACGGTGGCCCGAACTACTTCATGATGGATCCCGAGGCGTTGTACGAGATTCATCTCGACAACAACGGTGACGCCAAGGAAGACCTCACCTTCCAGTTCCGCTTCACCAACGCGCTCGCTGGCGGCAGCGGTGTCGCGCTCCCGATCGGTCCGGCCGGCGCGCAGAAAATGGTCGCGATTCCGCTGATCAACGCGGGTCAGATCACCGCGGCCGATACGTCGAAGCTGAACGTGGCGGAGTCGTACTCCTTGAAGCTCGTCACGGGTGACCGTCGTACGGGCACCGTCGCGGACCTCTCCCCGGCAGCGGGATTCAAGAAGCCGGTGGACTACATCGGCACGAAGTCCCTCGGCCTCCCCGCCGCGTACGAGAGCTATGCGCGGACGCACATCCACTCGTTCAACATCGCAGGCTGCGCGTCGCCCGCGAAGGTGTTCGTCGGCCAGCGGGCCGAGTCGTTCGCCGTGAACGTCGGGACGATCTTCGACCTGGTCAACGCGTCGGCGACGACGATCACCACCGGACCGCGCGACGCCGTCCCGAACCCCATCGGGGGCTCGAACATCACCACCATCGCGCTCGAGCTCCCCATCGCTTGCGTGAAGGGCGCCGCGTCGAACAAGATCATCGGCGGCTGGACGTCGGCCAGCGTGCGCCAGGCGCGGGTCATCAACCCGGCCGGGAACTACGCGAAGCCGAGCAAGGAAGGCGGCGCGTGGGCACAGGTCTCGCGCCTCGGCATGCCGCTCGTCAGCGAGGTCGTCATCGGCATCAAGGACAAGGACCGCTTCAGCGTCAGCCATCCCACGGGTGACACGCAGTTCATCGACTACGTGACGCACCCCACGCTCCCGGCGCTCATCCAGATCCTCTTCGGCGACACCGTGCCGGCCCCGACGGCATTTCCGCGGAACGACCTCGTTGCGGTGTTCCTCAAGGGCGTCGCTGGCGTCAACGAGAACGGCGCGGTCGGCGAGTACACGCGCCTGAACGTCGTCGACTTCCTGCCCAAGACGAGGGCTACGCAGAACAACCTCGGCGCCGCGGCTTGCTTCGTCCAGGGCACCCTCACGCCGACCAACACCGGCTGCGACACCGCGGGCTTCCCCAACGGACGTCGCCCCGGTGACGACGTCACCGACATCGCTCTGCGCGTCGTCATGGGCTATCTCCTTCCGACCGCGCAGGCCGCGGCGGGGCAGGTGCCGTTCCACGACGCCGTCCTCCAGGATGCGTCGCAGTTCGACGAGATCTTCCCGTATCTCAAGACGCCCAAGCCGGGTGCCACGTGAAATGGGGAGACATGCGTAGCCTCGGCTTCGGCGTCTCGCTGCTCGCCGTCCTCGCGCTGCCGCTCGCCGTCATCGGCTGTGGCAGCGATGACACGGGGGAACCGACGCCCCTCGCCGACAGCGGCGTCGACGGGAGCACCGACACCGGCGCAGCGGTCGATACCGGCGCGGCGGTCGATACCGGCGCGGCAACGGACACCATGGTGGCCGACGGCGGTGGCGACACCGGTGGCGGAGATGCTGCGATGGACGGCGGCGACGCTGGCCCGCTCGAGTTCTCCGACTTCGTGAAGATGCTGATCAACACGGAGACGAAGGAGAACAACGCTCCGACGACGATCGACGACAAGACGTTCACGGACAAGCAGGATCCGAACGCCTTCAACGATCTCTTCCCGTGATCGCGCATTGATCCGAGCTGGCGCCGCGCGATTCGCGCGGCGCCAGCTCGTTTCATGTAGTCCTGAAGGGTCCATGAGGGGTCGCACAGTCGCTCTCTTGCTGCTCTTCGCGGTCGTCATCCTCCTGGTCGCGACCTCGCGGACAGGGCGTGACGCGCGCGCGGAGCCGCGCGTTCCGGCTCGCGGCGACGAGGCTATCGCCGAGGTGCCTGCGCGGACCGATCCCGCCCTTCGCGAGCTCGCCCTGTGGCGGGCGGAGCTACGCGGTCGTCCTGGCGATCTGGTCCTCGCAGCGAGGGTCGCGCGCCGAGCCATCGAGCTCGCACGGGCGCGCTCCGATCCGCGGTTCCTCGGCCAGGCCGAAGCAGCGCTCGCTCCCTGGTGGAGCGCGGATGCGCCGCCTGCGACGGTGCGATTGTTCCGCGCGACCATCCGCCAGAGCACCCACGACTTCGGCGCGGCGCTGGTCGACCTCGACGCGTTGGTTCGTGACGATCCGACGCACGCGCAGGCCTGGCTGACGCGCGCGGTGGTGCTCACCGTGCGCGGAGAGTTCGTCGAAGCGCGTCGCAGCTGCGATGCGTTGTCGGGGTACACGAACGAGGTCACGATCGCGACCTGCCACGCGGGGATCGACGGGATGACCGGCGCTTCGCGGAAGAGTCTGGATCGTATCGAAGCCGCGCTCGAGACGGCGCTCGATCCCACCGAGCGCGCCTGGGCGTCCTCGACCGCGGGCGATCTCGCGTCACGGCTCGGGGACTTCGCCGCTGCCGAGCGCCACTATCTCGCTGCCCTCGCGGTCGACGCGAGCGATGCCTACGTGCTCGGGGCGCTCTGCGATCGATGGCTCGATCAGCGGCGCTACCCAGAGGTCGTGACCCGGCTCGGCCAGATGCTCCATGCGGATGGGCTCCTCTTGCGATTGGTGCTCGCCGAGCGCGCGCTCGGCTCACCCGCGGCG
>JBKJQC010000229.1:0-3287 GCA_046593995.1 Polyangiales bacterium | reverse complement strand
CTCGACCAGCGCCGCTTGGGCCACGCGGCGCTCGGTCTCTTCGCGGTCGAGCGTCCGCGCGGCCATCCATAAGACGATGGTGATCGCAATGGCGTTCGCGAGGACGAGGAGGGAGGTTGCGACCTCGCCGCTGACCCATCCCGCGCGCTGGGCGTAAACGCGGATCCCCGCGAGCGTCACCACGACGACGAGCGTCACCGGCAGCGCCTGCCGCAGAAGCCTGCCGCCGGCGCCCTCACTGACGAACCCATCGAGGAATGACCGGTCGGTCCGCGTCGCGAGCACGCCGATCGCCAGCGCATCGAAGGCGATCGCGGTGTGGACCGCCATGTGTGGATGCATTCCGGCGACGAGCATCTCGACACCGAACAGGTAGCCGAGCGTCGCGGTTGCCGAGACCATCAGCACGAGGAGCGAGAGCGCGTGGGCGACGCGTGGCGCCGGCCCGACCACCGCCAGGGCGACTCCAATCGAGGCGAAGTTGAGTGCGCTGATGAAGGCCATCCGGCCGGGGCGCGAGGTGCTGATCGCGCCGGCGACCTCGCGGAACAACAGCTCGTCGATCCCGAGATCGACCTTCCACACGTATTCGACGAGCGTCGCGACGCCGAGCAACGCGACGAACAGCGCGATTCCTCGGCTGACTCGCGCCCTTGCGCGGGACACTGTCGATGCGCCCATCGACATCGCGAGCGCCACGGCGGTCGCGATCAAGCCGACGGCGGTGTTGGCCTTCATCGGCACCCACGCGGGGGAGATCCGGGTGAGGGCGGGTAGGTTCAGGATCCAGCCGGTTAGGCTGGTCAAGCCAACGAGCCCGGCGACCGCCGCGCACGTGGGAACGATTCGAGCGGTAGACGCGGTGCTCATACGCAAGCGAGCGAGACGTCGCCTCGGTGAAGCGACCACGCGCCAGAGCTCGCGCCGACGAACCGCACGAAGCAAGGGTAGTCGAGTGGTGCCTCGCCGTCCTCGACAGGTGATCGCGACCGGCGCAGCGCCGCACGCTCCGCCGGCCTCACCGCCTGCTCTCGTGGACTCTTGCTCGCGAAGCCTCGCCCGGAGTTGACGCCGGAGCTGCGCGTGCACGAGGATTGCCTGCGCTCCGAGCTCGAATGCCAGAAGTGGGCTCGAGGTCGGCGCCGCGAGGAAGCCATGAGAGACCTTTGCCTGCTCCTCGCACTCTCCGCGCTGCCGGGCGCATGTTCGTCGACCACCCAAGCCCCCACGGCGGACGCCCGCTCGGACGTCGCCGACGCGGCGACGGAGACTGCAGCGTCCGCCACGTGCGGCACCTGCCCCGCGACTGCGCCGATTTGCTACCACGTCAATGCACATGACGGTTCACGCATCGAGAGAGCCGAGTGCGTGATCATGCCGTCGTCGTGCGCATCCACCCCGACCTGCGCGTGTGCGTCGCAGGCGATTCGCGACTCGTGGTCGGCGGACGGTGGGGCCGAACCGGGCCTCCCGACCTGCCCAGGGTTCGGCGCGCTCTACTGCGATGGCAGCGAGGGGCCCCTGACGATCCGCTGCAACCCGCCGTAGCGACGACGCGGCAGCGCGCACCCGAGCCGGATCCACCCGGGAGCCGGCGCTTCCCTCTCGCGCTCGTGGCGCTCGACGGAAGGCCGGCTCTTCGGACTTGGCTACCGCTTCGTCTTCACGTGAGGTCGAAGCGATCCAGGTTCATCACCTTCGTCCATGCCGCGACGAAATCGTGCACCAGCTTCCCCTGGCCGTCCGACGCCGCGTAGACCTCCGACCACGCGCGGAGCTGCGCGTTCGAGCCGAAGACGAGGTCGACGCGCGTGGCCGTCCCCCTCGCCTCGCCGGTCTTGCGGTCGCGTCCCTCGAACAGCGTCTTCGCCTCCGACGCGGGCTTCCACTCGATGGTCATGTCGAGCAGGTTGGTGAAGAAGTCGTTCGTCAACGCCTCCGGTCGCTTCGTGAAGACGCCATGCTTCGATGCGCCGGTGTTCGCGCCCAGCACACGCAGGCCGCCGACGAGCACGGTCATCTCGGGCCCGGTGAGGGTCATGAGCTGCGCCTTGTCGACGAGGAGCGCCTCGGCGGGAATGTGGACGTCGGTCGAATGGTAGTTTCGGAACCCTTCGGCGGCGGGCTCGAGCACCGCGAACGACGCGACGTCGGTCTGATACTGCGAGGCGTCGGCGCGGCCCGGCGTGAACGGTACGATGATCGTGTGGCCGGCGTTCTTCGCCGCCTGCTCGATCCCCGCCGAGCCCCCGAGCACGATCAGATCGGCGAGCGAGATCTTCTTGCCATTCGACTGCGCGGCGTCGAACTCACGCTGTACCGCTTCGTACTTTTCCAAAACCTTCGCGAGCTGCACCGGCTCGTTCACTTGCCAGTCCTTCTGCGGTGCGAGGCGGATGCGTGCGCCGTTCGCGCCGCCGCGCTTGTCCGAGCCGCGGAACGTCGAGGCCGACGCCCAGGCCGTCGTCACGAGCTCCGCGATCGTCAGGCCGGAGGCGAGGATTTGCTTCTTGAGCGCCGCGACGTCTCGTTCGTCGACGAGCGCGTGATCGACCTTCGGAATCGGATCCTGCCAGATCAGCTCTTCCGCCGGAACCTCCGGTCCCAGTTGGCGAGCGCGCGGCCCCATGTCGCGGTGCGTGAGCTTGAACCACGCGCGCGCGAACGCATCGGCGAACTCGTCGGGGTGCGCGAGAAAGCGGCGCGAGATCTTCTCGTATGCGGGGTCGAAGCGCAGCGAGAGATCGGTCGTGAGCATCGTGGGCTTCTTCTTCTTCGTCGGATCGTGCGCGTCGGGGATCGTCGCCTCCTCGGTCTTCGCGACCCACTGGTGCGCCCCCGCCGGACTCTGCTCGAGCTCCCACTCGTGCTCGAAGAGGTTCTCGAAGAAGTGGTTGCTCCACTTCGTCGGTGTCTGCGTCCACGTCACTTCGAGGCCGCTCGTGATCATGTCGACGCCGAGCCCCGAGTTGAAGCCGCTCTTCCAGCCGAGGCCTTGCGCCTCGAGATCGCCCGCTTCCGGATCGACGCCGACGTGGGACGCGGGTCCGGCGCCGTGCGTCTTGCCGAACGTGTGGCCGCCGGCGATCAGCGCGACGGTCTCTTCGTCGTCCATCGCCATGCGCCCAAAGGTCTCCCGGATATCGCGCGCAGCGGCAAGCGGGTCGGGGTTGCCATCCGGACCTTCGGGATTGACGTAGATCAGGCCCATCTGCACGGCGGCAAGCGGATTTTCCAGGTTGCGCGTGTGGATGTCGCCGTCGGCGTCGACATCGGATACCAGCACG
>JBKJQC010000201.1:0-9632 GCA_046593995.1 Polyangiales bacterium | reverse complement strand
GTGGCACGCCGGGGTTCATGGCGCCCGAGCAGATCCGACGCGCGGTGCCTCATGTCGGGCCGCCGACCGATCTCTACGCGCTCGGCTGCATCCTCTTCCAGTTCCTCGACGGGAGGCCGCCGTTCATCGCGATGCGCGATGGCGAGAAGGGGCCGGAGTACGACGAGGAGAAGCTCCTCCAGCTGCACAAACGCGCGGCGGTGCCGGCGCCGGATCTGCCGCCGGGATGTCCGCGCGAGGTGGCAGACATCGTGATCCGCACGCTCGCGAAGCGCCCCTGGCGTCGCTACGAGCTCGCGGGCGACATGCGCAACGCGTGGGAGCAGGTGCGCCCCACGGCGAGCGGGGTCGAGCTGTCCGAGGTCGAGCTCGACGAGGTCGTCGATCTGCGCGCGCAGACCAGCGCGCCCGATACGCGCATCGACGTGTTGACGATCGCGGGTCACAACCTGGCCGCTCCGATCGCCTCGTCGAAGGGCGCGCCCGAGCTCCTCGGCTTGCGGCCGACGCCGGTGGTCGGCCGCGGTCACGAGCGAATCGAGCTGCAGCGCCTCGTCGAGATGGTCTGTCGGCAGGACGGCCCGCGCTCACGCATGGTCCTCCTCGACGGAGAGGCCGGCGTCGGCAAGAGCCGGCTCGCCGAGTGGACGTGCGAGCGCGCGCACGAGTCGGCGAAGATGATGCCGCTGCGCGCGCGCTATCGGCGCATCAACGGTCCGCAGGACGGCCTCAACGGCGCGGTGCTCGCGCACTACGGGCTCGAGCGCGTCGACCGCATCCTCGTCGAGCAGGCGCTGATCAACGTCTGGGAGATCGAGAAGGACGACGACGAGGGGATGACCTGGGTCGCGGCGACCGCGGAGTGGCTCCGTCCTTCTGCGTTCGCAGAGCCGGACGCTCCGCCGGAGCCGAAGCCGAGCTCCGCACCCGGCTCGAAACCGAGCGCACGCGATCGACGCACCCGGTCCCGACCGCAGACGGGCCCCACCGGCAAGCGCTTCACGCTCGACGAGCCCGAGCTCCGATGGCTCGTCATCCGTCGTGTGCTCGAGCGCATCGGGCGCGATCGACCGATCCTCCTCTGGCTCGACGACGTGCACCACGCTCCGCCGGCCACGTTCGACGGGATCGTGAAGATCCTCCGCGAGCTCCCGAAGCTCCGCATGCTCATCGTCGCGACCGTGCGACAGGAGGCGATGCTCGCGGATCGTACGGTCGATCGTCGCATCGAGGCGATGCGTCGCGCGCTCGGGGGCCCGCGTCTCCGGCTCGGCCCCCTCGAGAGCGGCGACACGCGCGCGCTCCTCCGCGCGGCGCTCCCCCTCGAAGATCGCGCGATCACCGAGGCCGAGGCTCGGAGCAAGGGCAACCCGCTCTTCGCGCTGCAGCTCCTCCACGCGTGGGCGGCGACCGGCGGGCTCGAGCTCGTAGGCGACCACTACCGTGTCCGCGAAGAAGCGCTCGCGCGTCGGCCGACGACGACCGGCGATCTGTGGGACGAGCGGCTCACCGTCCTCGATCCGCTCCATCGCTCGGCAGCAGAGGCAGCGTCCGCGCTCGGTCACGAGTTCCGCGGCGACGTCCTCCGGCGACTCGTCGGGCACGTCGTCGGGCTCGGCGGGTTCGGCGTGAACGTCGCGCGAGCTCTCGATACCCTCGAGCGGACGCACATCCTCGTCGGCACCGGCGAGGATCGCTTCCGCTTCCCGCACGCGCTCCTGCAGGAGCACCTGCTCCATCGGCTCGCCGACCGCGACGATGCGCGCGACGTGTTCCGCGCCGCCGCCGAAGCGCTCGCGCACCATCCGCTCGCCGGCACGAGGCGCGTCGTGCGCCACCGCGTGCTCAACCTCCTGCGCGCCGGAGACGGCGACGACGCGGCGCAGCTCCTCCTCGACTACGTCGATCAAGCGTGGAGCCGCGTGCGCGACGCGAGCCGCACACTCGAGGATCTCAACCTCCTCGACGTCCGCAAGCTCGACGTCGTCGCGCGCGTCGCAGGCGAAGCGCCGCACGCTGGCAGCCTTGCCAGCATCCCGCCGCCGGCGGTCTCCCCCTATTGGAGCGCGCGACATCTGCGTTGGCGCGCGGAGGCGCTCCGTCACGCCGGCCGCTTCGAGGAAGCGCGCGAGGCCGCGCAGAAGGCGCGCAAGACCTTCGTCACCATGGGCGAGGAGCGCGACGCGGCGCACGTCCTCCGCCTCCTCGGTCACATCGCGTCGGAGATCGGCGAGCCGACCGAAGGGCGCAAGACCGTGGTCAAGGCGCTCGCCATCTTCGATCGCAACGACGACGATCGCGGTCGCGCGAGCTGCGAGGTGGTGCTCGGTGAGATCGACTATCTCCTCGGCGATCACGTCTCCGCGCGCGACGTGCTGCACCGCGGCGCGCGTCGCTTCAAGTCGATCGCGGATCCGCTCGGGCGCGCGCAGTGCCTCCTCCTGCTCGGGCTGATCGAGCTCGCCGAAGGGCTCCTCCCGCGCGCGCGCGACCTGCTGCTCGAAGCCCGCGGAGAGTTCGACGGGATCGGCTACCGACTCGGCCTCTCGCAGTGCGACGTGGCGCTCGCGCACGTCGATCATCGCGCCGGGGACTACGACGGCGCACGCGCGCGCGCTCACGCGACGCGGACGGCGCTTCGCACCCTGGAGAACCCGCGTGGACTCGCCGCGGTCGAGCGGCTCCTCGCGATGATCGCGATCGATCAGGACGACACGACGGTCGCCGCGCGCCACGCGCAGGACTCGCTCGATCTCTACACGAAGCTCGGCGATCCCTGGGGCATCCTCGAGTCGCGGCTCTTGATCGCCCAGGAGATGATCCTCCGCGGGAAGCTCGACGAGGCGCGCAAGGAGCTCGAGGCGTGCGAGGCCATCCACGTCACGGAGGCCGAGCCGCTCCAGCACCGCCACCTCGTGCGCGCGTGGGTCGCTGCCTCGCACTCGTACTGGAAGAAGGCCGCCCAGGCGATCGAGGACGCGCAGGGGGTCTTCCCGGACAAGCGACGCATGGGTGATCACGCCGCGCAGATGATCCAGCGGTTCGATACGCTCCCGTGGAAGGATCCGGCCGCGAAGAAGGTCCGCGAGTGGTGCGAGGCGATTCAAGGCCTGCGCAGCACCGGACAGCATCCGGCCACACCGACATGAGCGTGCCCCGGCTGGAGACGGCGCGCACCGTCTCCACCATCCTCGCGCCGTCCGAGGCGCAGCGCGTGCTCGATTACTTCTCGCGCAACAAGGCGCGCTTCGAGGGCGTGTCCCCGAAGTGGGCCAACGGCTTCTTCACCGTGCCCTACTGGGAAGAGCGGCTCGCGAACGCGCACGACGAGTGGATGCGCGACGGCGGCCTGCGCCTCTACGTCACGCGACGCGGAGAAGAGGACGGCCCGATCATCGCAGCGATCTCGTTCACGCAGTTCTTCCGCCTCGCGCTGCAGCGCTGCATCCTCGGCTACTCCGTCGACGGAGCGTACGAAGGGCAGGGGCTCCTCCGCGAGGCGCTCGAAGCGGCGATCACCTTCGTCTTCGACGACCTCGGCTTCCACCGGATCGAGGCGAACTACATGCCGACCAACGAGCGGAGCGGGAACCTGCTGCGTAGTCTCGGCTTCCAGGTCGAAGGGTACGCGCGCGACTACCTGCTGCTCGATGGGAAGTGGCGCGATCACGTGATGACCGCGCGGATCAACCCGCGTCACGTCGAACCGAAGTGAGCGAGGTCAGACGTCGGCGCGACTGCGGTGTCGGTGGTCGCGATCGCGCTCTCGATCACGCTCGCGATCGCGATCCCGCTCACGCTCGCGCTCGATGTCCGGGACCACGCGCTCCAGGCGTGACTCGATCATCTCCTGCACGAGGACCCACAGGCGGTCGGTGTCCTCGCATTCGCTGAGCAGGCCGAGGGGGATCTGGAAGCCGCCCTTGTCGGCGCGACCGCCACCGTACGGCTTGCCGTCGCGATCCCGACCGAAGGCCGTCTGGAGGAAGACCGCGGGATCGACGCTGGGGCTGTTCGTGCGGAGGGAGCCGTCGACGCGATCCTCCACGATGCCGTAGACGAGGACGGTGTCGATGTCCTCGCGCATGAGGATGTAGTCGGCCGCGCCGCCGATCGCGTCGCGATCGCCGAGCGGCACGGTGCCGACGCCGGCGAAGGCGAAGTCGCGGATCACCTTCAGGCTCGAGAGCGCGTGGCCGAGCACGTCCATCGCGGCGGCGCTCACGGTGCGCCGCCCGACGCGCTTGAGGATGTCGACGTCGCAGTAGGACTTCGCGTAGGACGCGGCGGCGAAATCGGCCGACGTCGCGTTGGCGAAGTCGTCGGTGTCGGTCTGGATCCCGAACAGCACCGCAGTCGCGACGCGCGCGTCTTCGCGGCGATCGCCGGTGAGCGGCGCGAGCCCCTGCTGCATGTACTCGGCGTACATCGAGCACGTCGCGCCCATCTGCGGGCGGAGGTCCACGAAAGGCGCGTCGATCTTCGTGCCGCCGACGCGCGTGTGGTGGTCGACCACCGTCAGCAGCTTGAGGTCAGCCGGCAGATCGATGCTCGACTCGGAGACCGTGGTGTCGACGAGCGAGTAGTACTTGTAGGCGGCGAGCTCGGCCGTGCTCGAGATCTGCTGCATCTCGATGTTCAGCAGCTTCACGAGCGCGCGGTTCTCGCGATGCGAGACGGGCAGCACGTGCGCGATCGTCGCGGGGACGCCGAGGCTCTCGCAGATGCGCTGGTGCGCCATCGCCCCGCCGATCGCATCCGGATCGGGATGACCGGTCAGGAGGATGACCAACGGCTCGCCCTGGATGGACCCGAGCACACGCTCGAGAGCCTCCCGAGGAGGGGGCCTTTCGGCGGCGGGGACCACGGGCAGGAGACTATCGCGGGCGCTGTGGGGCCCGCTAGCGTCTTTGCGGCGGATCTCTGGCGGTTCGGGCGTACGGAGCGGCGGGAGGTTCGGAATGCCCGCTGAATGGTCGTCTTCACGCGCGGACGCAAGGGGCGCCTCTCGACCCGGCGTCCCGGACCCGACGAGGTCGCCACGGCGCGGGGTTGCTTGCGTCCGACCGGCATGCTCTGCCGGTCGGGCATGCTCTCCCGCTCGAGCGCGCTGCTCGCGTTGTTCCTCGTGTCGTCGTGTGGCCAAGGTTGCTCGCGGAAGGACGCCCTACGAGAGGGCGACGCAGGCTCCGACGCCGCTCCGGAGGACGTATCGCGACCGAGCCACACGAACGCGGACGCGGATGCGGATGCGGATGCGGATGCGGATGCGAACGGAGACGCGGACGCGGACGAGGCGAAAGGCGCCGCAGCGCCCATGCGTCGGGAGGACTGGGAGGTCGCGATCGGGAAGTGGACGTTCGAGGCCACCGGCGAGGCGTCGTGCGAGTGCAAGGCGACCTCGTCCCTGCTGTGGTGGAAGGGCGCGCGCCCCAAGGATTTCGACGCTTCGGTCGAGGTGCTGTTCCTCACCGACGAGTCGTCCGCGGGGCTCCTCTTCCGCTCGCGCGGCGAGGACTTCTACGAGGACGCGGCGTTCTACCAGTTCGAGTGGTACACGCGCGGAACGCACCACGACAAGCGGCTCTCCTTGATGAAGAAGAACCCGTACTGGGTGCAGCTCGTCACGCCGAAGTTCCCGGAAGCGCCTCTGAACCAGTGGCTGAGACTCCGCCTGCGCGCGGTCGGCGATCATCTGCAGTCGTGGGTCGGAGACGAGCTCGTCTTCGACATCCACGACGCGACGTTCGTGCGAACGGGAAAGATCGGCCTCCACGTCTTCCAGCCGCGGAAGGTGAAGCTCCGCGACTTCCACCTCGAGCTCCTCGACCCGCCTGCCAAGAAGGATTGAACACGGAGGCACGGAGGAACGGAGGTCGTGACAATCTGCCGGCCATTCCCGAGCACGCGCCTTCTGCTTGCCGTCGCGTAACCCTCGAGGCGTTCGTCTGCAGCGACCACCCTTCCGGCGTGCGTGCGGCAGCACGTTTCTACCCCCGTGTCTCTGTGCCTCCGTGTTCAATCGGGCCGGCGTGGCAGTGTCGTGCTCGGCGTTGTGTCTGCGCAGAGCGACGGCGTGGAATTGCCCGCTCCTGCGCTCGATCATGCGCTGAGATCCAGAGTTTGAGGCTCTGATGAGCCTCCGAGCGCTCGCCCTGAGCGCGGGTGGTACAGATCGAGCGAGGCATGAATGTTGAGAAAGGGCCTGCCGTCGCGCCCACTCGCAAAAGCCCCCTGCGAGCGTGCGGCGTGACGGGAGCCCACTCATGCGACGACTACTCGCTTCGACGATCGCCCTCTTGGCTGGCGTGTCGCTCACGATGTCCAGCGCGGACGCGTTCGCCGGCATCATCCAGGAGGAGAACGTCAAGCCGGGCATCTCCGGCGGCTGGACGGCGAACGACGGCACGGCGCGGTTCGAGGGCGCGGTCGACGTCTATCCCGCGCAGTGGTCGATCGCGCGCGGCGACACGATCAAGCTGAAGGTGCGCTCGACCACTGGGTACGACGTCCGCGTGATGCGGCTCGGCTGGTACGGCGGCCGCGGCGCGACCGAGGTGAAGCTGGTCACCGGCCAGGCGGCGAGCCCGCAGGGGTACCCGGTCGCCGATCCCAGGTTCGGCATGGCCGAAGCGAAGTGGGCCGACAGCGTCACGATCCCGACGGACGCGTCGTGGACGCCCGGCCTCTACGTCGCGCGTGTCGAGCAGAGCGGCGGCAAGAGCGCGCTCACGTTCTTCACGATGCGTGACGACGGCCTCGCCGCGAAGCTCCCGATCCTCTTCGTCATCGGGACCGCGACCCACCAGTCGTACAACGCGTGGCCCGGACCGGAGCGCGGCGGCAAGAGCCTCTACGGCTTCAACTCGTCGCCGGTGCACCCGACCGATGCGATCAAGGATCTCGCCCAGGCCGTGAAGGTCTCGTTCGACCGGCCGTTCTTCGTCGGCGGCGGCACGGCGGATCTCGCCGGTTACGAGTACCCGATGGTGCGGTGGCTCGAGAAGTACGGCTACGACGTGGCGTACGCGACCGACGTCGACCTGCACGCGAACCCCGACCTTGCGAAGGGGCGCCGCGCGATCGTGTTCAGCGGACACGAGGAGTACGTCTCGTGGGAGATGTTCGACAACGCGATCGCCGCGCGTGACTCGGGCACCAACTTCCTCTTCCTCTCCGGCGACACGTGGTCGTGGCAGGTCCGCTTCGAGGAGGGACCCGCGGGGCCCTACTCGACGATGGTCGGGTACAAGGAGAATTGGGTGAAGGACGCCGAGCAGAAGGAGGCCTTCAGGCTCCGTGAGGCCGGCAACATCGAGGAAGCGAAGAAGCACTTCCGCAAGGTCACGCGCGGCTGGAAGAACCTCGAGTTCGACCCCACGCGCGGCATCGACGAGCGCCGTCCCGGCATGACGCTCACCGGCGTGCAGTCCTCGGGCATCATGCGCGACGCGCAGGGCAACGGCCTCCACGGCGGCCTCTACCCGTGGGGCGATCTGTTCGTCGATGCGCCGACCTTCTGGCTGTTCGAGGGGACCGGGCTCAAGGGGGGCGACAAGATCCCGAACGTCATGGGATACGAGGTCGACTCGACGATGAAGGGATCGGTCGAGTTCGACAAGTTCCGCCCGGCGGGACAGACGAAGCTCGGCACCATCAAGCAGGTCTCCGACGGCACGCCGAAGGGCGCGGTCGGCTTCTACCAGAAGGAGCTCGGCGACGGAAAACGCGTCGAGGTCCTCGCGATGGGCGCGATCTACTTCGCGTGGGCGCTCGACGACTTCGCGGCGAAGTCCGGTGGTTTCGGCGACACGACGAACCCCGCCGCCGACAAGATGATGAACAACGTCTTCAAGCGCTGGACCGGCGCGGATCCCGTTCCGCCGGTGACTGCGCCCCCCGAGCAGGGCGGGAACGATCCCGGCGGCGTCCACGACCCCGAAGGCGATGGCGGCGTGACCAATCCGGGTGGTCCGAACAACCCCACGCCCAACGGAGGCGCGCCCGCGGCATCGGAGTCGAGCGGTAGCTGCTCCGTCGGCACCGCCTCCGTCGGCACCGTCGGTCCGGCCACCGATCGACTCGCCGGCGCCGTCGCTGTCTTCGGACTCGGCCTCGTCGTCGCCTCGCTCACCCGTCGCGCCCAGCGTCGGCGCGACGTCCGTGACTCGCGTCTTCGTGACTCCGCTCGCGAGTCCATTGCTTGATGAGGACTACATTCATGCGTTCAATTCACTCGCTTCGGCTCGTTCCTCGGACGCGGAACGGACTGTGCAAAGCCTCCGTCCGTCCGCGTTCAGCCTTCGCCTCTTACTCGGTCGCCGCCTCCCTCTCCATCACCACGCTCCTCCTCGCGACGTCTGCCAACGCGGGGATCATCGCGGACGAGAATGCCAAGCCGGGTAATGCCGATTGGTCCAACGGGGACGACGGCACGGCGCGCTTCGACGGCGTCATCGATCTCTATCCCGCGAACTGGTCGATCACGCCCGGTGAGGCGCTCAAGCTGAAGGTCCGGTCGACGACCGGCTACGGCGTGAAGGTCTATCGCCTCGGCTACTACGGCGGCGCGGGGGCGCGCCTCGTCACGGAGAAGAGCGGCCTCACCGCGCAGCTGCAGCCGTACCCGATCCCCGACGCGAAGTGGGGCCTCGCGGAAGCGCGCTGGGGCGTCTCGGTCGAGATCGACAGCGCGGGCTGGGTTCCTGGCCTCTACGTCGCGCGCGCCGAGCAGACCGGCGGCAAGATGGCGCTGACGTTCTTCGTCGTGAAGGATGATGGGCTCGCCGCGAAGCTCCCCTACGTGCTCGTGATCGGCACCGCGACCCACCAGACGTACAACGCGTGGCCCGGGCCGGCCGGGAAGGGCGCGACCCCGGGCGTGGAGCCGCCGCAGGATCCGAAGTGGGTCGGCAAGAGCCTCTACGGCTTCAACTCGTCGCCGGTGCATCCGACCGACTCGATCGGCGACCTCAAGCAGGCGGTGCGCGTCTCGTTCGACCGCCCGTACTTCGTCGGTCGCGGCACCGCCGATCTGACCGTCTACGAGTACCCGTTCCTCCGCTGGGCGGAGAAGATGGGCTACGACTTCGCGTACGCGACCGACGTCGACATGCACGTGAACCCGAACCTCCTGTCGTCGCGCAAGCTCGCGGTCGTCTCGGGCCACGAGGAGTACGTGTCGTGGCAGATGTTCGACAACGCGATCAATGCGCGGAAGTCGGGCGTGAACTTGCTGTTCCTCTCGGGCGACACCTGGTCGTGGCAGGTCCGCTTCGAGCCGGGCGCCGGCGGCGGCACCTCGACGCTCATCGGCTACAAGGAGAGCTGGGCGCGCGACCCCGAGCAGAAGCTCGCATACTCGCTCAAGCTCGCGGGCAAGATCGAAGAGGCGAAGACCCACTATCGCCTCGTCACGCGCGGCTGGAAGAACCTCGAGTTCGACGCTGCGAACGGCATCGACGAGCGACGCCCCGGCATGACGCTCACCGGAGTGCAGTCGTCGGGCATCATCCGCGACGCTGCCGGCAATGGCATGCACGGCGGTCTCTATCCGTGGGCCGATTTCGTGGTCCAGTCGAAGGATCACTGGATTTTCGAAGGGACCGGCCTCGCCAACGGCGCCACCATTC
>JBKJQC010000185.1:0-5233 GCA_046593995.1 Polyangiales bacterium | reverse complement strand
GCGAGGACTCCGAAGCATCGCGCAGCAAAGCCGAGCGCGCGCTCCCTCCGCCGGACATGGAGGTGCGCGACTACGAGCCGGAAGCGCCGACGCTGGTAGAGAACAGCGACGACCTGTTCCGCGGCCTCCCGCGCGCGGACTTCCGCGAGGACGTCACGACCAAGGACGACTCGATCCCGAAGACCTTCACGCTCGCCGCGTGGGACACGCCGGTGAAGAACCAGGGGAGCCGCCCGTGGTGCACGTCGTTCGCGCAGATCTCCGTCATGGAGAACATGATCCGCCACGGCTTCGGCGAGATCGTCGACCTCTCCGAGATCGATCACTTCCAGGCGTATCGTCAGTACTCCTGCTACGCGTCGATCGACATGTCGGCGAAGCGGCTGATCGTGCCGGAGGCGTCGTATCCCTACTACGGGAATCCGATCGCGAATCACCGCAACACGGCCACGGCGAAGATCACCTCCTGGAAGTCGCTCACCAAGCGCAGTCAGGTGTTCGACGCGCTGCGCGCCGGCCGCCCGGTCCACTTCGGCGTCGATCTGCTCTCGTCGTGGAACAGCCCGGGCAAGAACGGGAAGATCGCCATCAGCGGCGGGCGCATCGGCGGGCACGCGATGGCGATCGTTGGGTACGTCGAGGACCCCGAGTACCAGGGCGGCGGGTACCTCTTGATCAAGAACTCGTGGGGCTCGAAGTGGGGTGACCTCGGCTACGCGCGGATGCCCTACGACTACTGCAACATCGGCAACTGCATCTTCCTCGACACGCTCGGCGTCACCTACCAGGGCAAGACCTGGGACGGCTCTACGCCGACACCGCCTCCTCCCGCGCCCACCGACGAGCCGACCGCGGACGACCTCGCGGTCACCGTCCGCAAGGACCCGCGCGCAGCGAACAAGTTCACGCTCTTCCTCACCGAGAGAAAGGCGGGCGCGCTCGCGCACGTCAGCCGCGTGACCTACGACGTGCACGAGACCTTCCACGACTACCGCACGTGGTCGGTCACCGAGCCGGCGGACGGGTTCGTCATCCCCTTCCAGTACACGACGACCTACAAAGGCCGTTGGTCCACGAACGGCGCCGCCGCGCAGCTGAAGAGCGGAAAGATCCTCCAGCTCACGGGCGCCGTCGTGACCTGGTTCGCCGTCGACTGACCACGGCATCGAGACCCGATTGAACGCGGACGGACGAAGGCTTTGCGAAGTCCGTTCCGCGTCCAAGGAACGAGCCTAAGCGAGTGGATTGAACACGGAGGCACGAAGGCACGGAGGGTATGAGAATGCTGCCGCGCGCTCCGTGGAGACGTCCTCGCCGCTCTGGCTCCTATGAGGGGCGCGCGTGCGGCACGCGTCCACAACCGAGAGGTCGTGAATCATTCGCTCGCCTCCACGATAGAGAACAGGGAGGCGGGGAGGCGGGGAGATCAGAGGGAGGTCGAGCATGTGCTGCCGCGCGCGCACCTCGACGTCGTGGCCGCGATGGTCGACATCGACGTCGTAGCGTCGGCCGGCAGACCCTCTGGTTTGCTCCCTCTCGCCTCCCCGCCTCCCCGCCTCCTGTTGATGGGCGCCTCAGCCGAGACTGAAAAGTTCACGCGTTCTGACGCGTGACGACCATCGCCAGTGACGAAGGCGACGACGTTCTGGCATCGATTGGCGAACGAACGACGACGCAGCGATCGGCAGACCTCTGGATCCTCCGCGCCTCCGTGCCTCCGTGTTCAATCCGTCACCGTCCTCAGCCGCGCATGGCTTGGATGGGGGAGACGCGGGCTGCGCGGACGGCCGGGAAGAAGCCGCCGAACAGGCCCATCGCGCCCGCGAAGAGGAGCGCCGTGATGATGACCTGCGGCGTCGGCTCGAAGGTGAAGACGATCTCCGACCAGCTCGAGAAGTTCATCATCGAGAACTTCACGAATCCCATGAGCATCGACGCGCCTGCGCCGACGAGACCGCCGAACATCGCGAGCGTGACAGACTCGATGAGAAAACTCGCCAGGATGCTGCGACGCGAGAACCCGAGCGCGCGGAGCGTCCCGATCTCGCGCTGACGGTTGGCGACGGCCGCGTACATCGTGATCATCGCGCCGATCATCGCGCCGATCGCGAAGAAGACGCTGATCAGCGTGCCGAGGACGCTGATGAAGAGGGCCGTGTTCTCGGACTGCTTCTCGAGGAACTCGGTCTCTCTCTGGGCGAGGAAGCCGTACTGCTTGTCCCCTTCCATCGTGGCCTTGAAGGCGTCGAAGGCGGCCGGCGAGTCGAGCTTCACGCGCACCGAGGAGACGATGCCCTCCCGCTTGAAGGCGGCGCGGAGGACGTCGATGTCACACCAGAGCTCGGACTCGTTCGACGAGCCTGCGGCCTCGAACACGCCGACGACCGTGACCGGACGGTTCTTCCGGAGCTCGAACGTCTGGCCGAGCTGCACGCCCTTGAAGCGACCCCGAATGCGCTTGCCGACCATCACCTCGTCGCGCCCGGGCTGCGGCGCGCGCCCCTCGATCACCTTCACCTCGGGGCGCAGCTTCATCGCGGCTTCGTTCACGCCGCGGATGGTGACGTTGGTGACGCCTACCGCGCCGATCTTCTCCATCGCGGCGACGACGATCAGCTCACCGGACGCACCGACGTCGCGGCGTACCCCGGGGCCGGCGGCGATCAACGAGACGCTGCTCGTATCGACTGTGCTCGAGAGCTCGTTGTCGCTGCCGCGGCGGAGCACGATGGCGACGTCGCTCTTCCCGCCACTGGAGAGGGTTCGCTTGATCCCTTCCGAGAGCATGAGCGACGAGGCGAGGACGAACACCACGAGCGCGATGCCGAAGGCGGTGGCGAGCGACGTCGCCTTGCGGACGGCGAGGCTCCGCACGTTGTACTTCACGGGGATCATGCGAGCCTCTTGAGCGCGTCGACCGTCCTGAGTCGCGAGGCGCCGATCGCCGGGACGATCGAAGCAACGGCGGCGAGGCCGACGGCGAGGAACATCGCCGTGACGCTCGTCGTCGGGTTGATGCGGAAGTACGGGAAGAACGTCCCCATGTTCTCTTCGAGAAACCTCCCGAGGCCCTGCTCGATGAACGGATAACCGAGCGCGAGGCCGAGCAGGCCGCCGAGCACGCCGATGACCAGCGACTCGGTGATGATGAACCCGACGATGTGCGTGTTCGAGAAGCCGAGCGCCTTCAGGACGCCGTACTCGTTGGTGCGCTCACGGACACCCATCGCGATGGTGTTGCCGAGGACGAGCGCCATGATCAGGAGGATGACGATGGAGATGATGTCTACCGCCGCGAGCACCGCGCTGATCGAGGCGAGGAACGACGCGTTGAACGACCGCTCGTCCTGACTCAGCGTCTGGGTCTCGCGCTCGTCGAACACCTTGTCGATCGCGACGCCGACCGCCGCGGCCTGCGACGGATCCTTCACGCGGCTGACGATCCAGCCGATCTCGTCCTGCCGATTCTTCGGCAGGCCGTCGTTCATGTACTTCCAGTGGAAGACGAAGGTCGAGCGGTCGACGGCCTTGGACTTCGCCTCGTACATGCCGGCGATGCGGAACTCCCAGTCTCCCTGCTTCGGGTAGATCGGGCTCTCGAGCGTGACCTTGTCGCCGACCTTCCAGCCGAGCTTCTTCGCGATGACGTCGCCGACGACCGCGCCCTGGGGGTCGGCTTTCCAGGCGGCGAGCACCTCGGGCGTCACGGCCATGTCGTCGTAGACCGTGAAGAACGTGTCGGTGTCTCCCGCCAACGTCGCGAAGAACTCCTTGTCGTGCTTCGGGTCCTTGCCGCCGAACCAGTTGGAGAAGGTCGACACCCTGACCGTGTCCGTCATGTTGCGGACGGCGTGGATGTAGTTGTACGGCAGCGACATCACGAACGTGATCTTGTGTCGCGTGACGACGCGGTCCTTCGCGGCGTAGTCAGCCGCGGCCGTCCACGCGAAGACGAACGTGCGCAGGAGCACGAACGTGAGGATCGCGACGGCGACGCCCAGGATCGTGAGCGCTGCGCGAAACTTGTTGCGGAGGACGTTGCGGGCGCCGAGCGTTGCGAGGTTCACTTGAGCTGCCCCTTGTCGAGGCGACGGATCACCTTGGCGCGCTCGGCGGCGGCCGGATCGTGGGTCACCATCACGATCGTCTTCCCGAGCTCGCGATTGAGCTGCTCGAGGAGCGAGAGGATGTCGTCCGCGCTCTTGCGATCGAGATCGCCCGTCGGCTCGTCCGCGACGATCAGCGTCGGGTCGTTGACGATGGCGCGCGCGATCGCGACGCGCTGCTCCTGCCCGCCGGAGAGCTGGCGTGGGTAGTGATCCCCGCGG
Organism: Polyangiales bacterium; assembly: GCA_046593995.1. GTDB lineage: Bacteria > Myxococcota_A > Polyangia > Polyangiales > JADJMO01 > JALHOE01. The sequence continues at coordinate 905 of JBKJQC010000185.1, read as the reverse complement.
TCTTCGAGGCCGACGACGCGGAGCGCCGTCTGCGCGCGCTGACGGCGCTCGTTCGAGGGGACCCTCGTCAGGAGCAGCGGCAGCTCCACGTTCTCGATGGCGGTGAGGACCGGCAACAAGTTGTACGACTGGAAGATGAAGCCGATGGTGTCCGCGCGGAAGCGTGCGAGCTGGCTCTCGCTCATCTGATCGATGCGCTTGCCGCCGATCGAGATGGTGCCCGACGTCGGGCGATCGAGCCCCGCGATCAGGTTGAGGAGCGTCGACTTGCCGGAGCCCGAGGGGCCCATCAGCGCTTCGAAGGAGCCCTTCGCGATGTCGAGGTCGAGGCCGTCGAGGATGCGGAGCTGCTCTCCCGCGCGCTCGTAGATCTTCACGATGCCCTGGAGCGAGACGAGCGTCTCCGCCTTCGGTTGATCGCGATACGACTCGGGCGACTTCTGCGTATCCACGTTCGTGCTCATCAGAGCGTTCCTTCCTTCACGGCCTGCCCGTCCGACAAGGTCGTCGTCGGGTTCTTCACGAGTCGCGTGCCGGGGCCCGGACCGTCCTTCAGCTCGAAGCCGGAGCCGATGGGCGCGCCGAGCGTCACGGGCACGAGCTTCACCTTCCCGTTGTCGAGGACGAACACGTGCTTCATCCCGCCGCGATCGACGAGCGCGCTGGCGGGCACGACCTTCTTCGGTGCCTCGGCGAGCTTCTCCTTCTCGAGCGCCTTCTGGAGGAAGCTCACGCGCGCCGCCATCTCCGGGAGGATGCCCTCCTGGCTGTCGACGATCTTCACCTTGACCGTGCCCGTCGCCTTGGCGCGATTGAGCTTCGGGACGATCTCGACGACCTCGCCGCGGCACCGAAGAAGGTCGTGCCCGCCAGCGCGCTCGTCGATCGCGGCGGGATGAAGCACG